>JAFGDI010000139.1 GCA_016932145.1 Sedimentisphaerales bacterium | reverse complement strand
CGTGACCAGAGAAGAACTTTTGCGGCTGCTTCTGCAATCTGGCCATTAATGCTGCGGGAATGATAATATCCTTTTCTATATTTACCCTGAGAGTGGGCACAACCTCAATAGCTGAGCCCGAGATCAGAATATTTTGCACCGGAGAATCAGCAAGTATATGCCCCAGAAAATTTGCCCAGGTATCAGGCCCGGGCTGTTCATACATACACAACTGGCTGGCCCGGAGGTCAAACCACAAATAATTATCATCATAACGACTGATCGCCCAGGTATTAGCTACTGTTTCACAATAGGCTATCACTATGCCCTGTTTTTTTAATATCCAGTTATGAGTTATCCAGAATATTACCAGGGTACTGATAATAACAGGTAAAATACAAAAGAGGATAACACGCCTATGCCAGTATTCCTGGGGCGAGGTAAAGATAATAGTAACACCCGTAGCAATAACCCCGGCGAAAAACAGCGTCATCATTACCATAAGAGAGCCGGCTATCTCGAGCAAGCCACGAGCAAATAACAGATCACCGGCAATATAACCCAGACAAGACATGACCACCCACAAACCCCAGCCCAGCGATAAACTTGGCAAGGCCCGGGCGATAAGTTGCCTGACATTGAATAGCATATCACCCAGAAAAAATAATCCGGCAGCAAAAAAGACATACCAGAGCAAAATAGCCCCACTATTGCCGCACCAATGCTGCCGGTTAATTAGTGCAAGAATAAAAATCGTTCCCAGACAGGAACCGGCCCAGCGATAGAGTGGAACAATTACCCCTGAAGCATTTTGCCGACCAGCAATATCTCGGCGAAAAGCAAAATACCAGCCGCAAAAAAGCAACAAAAGCATAAAAGGCTGACAATAAGCATTAGCCAGCCAGCCAAAACCTGCCAGGTCTTCAATATGGCCCAATAGAGGCAAATATGCACCAGTGAGCATCCCGGAAAAAAACATACTCAGACATACCGACCTTATAGACAGATAGCTGCGCTCCTGAACGCCGGTCTTTAATTCAAAATGCTTAATGAAAGACCGCTCCGTACTGCGGGAAAACACTATCGGCAGCCATAAAGCACTCAATACCAGCGGTATAAGAGAGAGTATAACCAATAAGCGGGTATTGTATAGCTGCCCGGCCAGAAGCAGCCAGAAAAACATACCGGCAATATATCCGCCGCCGGTCAGCAGGTAAAACCGCTGCTCCAGAGTCTGATATATTCCCGTCTGAGTGGTAAGCGATAAAACCATGCGATAGAGCATAGCAAAAAGAAAGCCAACCTGAACCCAGATAAGACCGGTAAAGAGAAATACCAACAGAGCATCGATGAGCCAGCAATTGAGCCCCAGATAAAATTTACTATAGAGCCAGAGCCGCATATCACTGAAAAAAGGCTGAAGAAAGATAAGCAATATAACTGAAAAACAAATAGACAGACAACAGGCAGAAACTACCAGAGTAACAGGCTGAAGGTCAGCCCTGCCGGTAGGCAAGGTATTTACCCGGCCGGAAATATCAGATGTCTTATAAGATTCTGTAAGAAAAAAAGCCTTGAGCAGCCACTGCGGCAACATGACGCCACAAGCCAGAAATAACATGAAGGAAATAGTATAAACACCGCTGATATCAGCCTGGGGAAATACCCTGGCCAGCAAGAATTCACGATAGCCGGTAAATATGCCCGCAAGCGAGAAAGCCGTCATTATGCAGACAAATACATAATGCCGTTTGAATTGTACTATACTTATATCCATAGAAGCACAATGAAAGCTGCGATCATGATAATTCAACAGCCATAAAAGCAGATCAGCTCGCGAATATTAAAACCCAGCCTGGTAAGGCCAGACCATTAAAACTTAACTGCTATTTCAGAGCAGTTCATCTTTACCCATCATCTCGTCATCGGTGGGCAGATCGTCCTTCTGCACCCTGGGATTACCCCAGATATCAACATAGCCAGACTTCTTTTCCTTCTTTAATTTGAGATATTGCTTATAACCACGACTGAATCGGAAAGCTGAGATTGTTGCCACAAAAAAGATAAATAAGGCCAGAATAATAACAGCAGCGGCGGCTTCTGTCTTTGCCCGTTCCTTATATGCCTCCTGCTGCTGCGGTGTCATTTGCTCATATTCAACTGGCGGCGACTGATCGAGAGCATCTGCCGCCGGAGCCTCTATAGCAGTTGGCTCGTCCTGTTTCGCAAGCTGGCCCTGAGAGTCGCCATCAGCTAATGCCATAGGTAAAGCCCAAAAGGAGAACAAAAGAACTAAACAGATCCGGCATACATATTTCATTATTACCACTCCCTTACCTCTGGCTGGGGATTTCTCCGGTCAAATTCCTTAAGTAATTCTATCGAATCATTATCCACCCGGGTCGGGGGCACAATTTTAACTACCAGATACATATCACCCTGCCCGGCAGAGGTCTTTACGCCCCGCTCTCTGAGCCTGAGCTTTCGACCGGAAGGACTGGCAGGCGGAACCTTTACCTCAGCTTTACCTGTAAGAGTAGGAACTTCGACCTGCACACCAAAAACTGCTTCCGATATTGTCACGGGCAGATCCATATAGATATCATTACCTTCCCGACGATAATAGCGATGACTGCCAACATTCACCGTCAGGATCAGATCGCCATTTTGTCCGCCCGGAGCTGGCTGGCCCTTACCACGCAGGCGGATCTTTCCGCCATTTTCTATACCGGCAGGTATCTTTACTTCCAGCTTTTCAACCCGACGAGTGCCATCAGGTTCTGTTACGGTAAGACTAAGCTCACGAAATGTGCCCTTAACTGCATCTTCAAAGGCAATAGTAATATTATGCTCAATATCCTGCCCTTTAATATTCTGCGCACGACGCTGACCGCCACCACGGCCTGACCGCCCACCACGAAGCTGCTCAAAAATATCATTTATATTTCCAAAGCCACCACCAACATTGCCGCCAGCCATACCGGCAAAAATATCACTGAAGTTCACGCCGCCCCGCGAACCGCGAAATCCGCCTGAACCACCGCCAAAACCTCCCATATTTTCTGCTGCATGGCCAAACTGATCATAATTACGACGCTTATTGGTATCGCTCAGAGTATCATAGGCTTCCTGTATCTCATGAAACTTCTTGACATTGTCAGGATTATCGCCGGCACTGTCAGGGTGATATTTTCTGGCCAGTTTGCGATATGCCTTCTTGATCTCATCGGCATTTGCCTGCCGGGTAATACCCAATACTTCGTAATAGTCTCGTTTGCTCATATTATTTCATTCAGTTATATTAAAATACCATTCACAAAGCAATAAACACGCTCGCCTTATTGCTAAACCGAGTGAACGGTTATTATGCCAGGAATTAGCTACCTGACAGACAAAAACAGCATTATCTGCAACAATTATTGCGCGTCCTTACCGGCATACTTGCCCTCATTTATACGCTGCTTTTTGAATACCTGACCGGCATGTTTAGAACATATTTCATCAATGATCTCTTTGGCCTCCTGAGCAACCTGAGTGTCAGGCCAGCCCTCCAGAACTTCATCGCAAAGGTCCAGCGCAGACTTGTAGCTTATACCCACCGGAACTTTGAGCTTGGTGCGGGCAACATCCAGTTTCTTACGAGCCGTTATCAAAGTCGGGTCGCTATCTATGTCATCGACCGGCTCGGCAGCGGGTGTTTTTTCTGCACTAACAGGCAAAGCAGCATTATCCTGAACTGTAACCCCAGCTTTGACAGCCTGCTCCAATGCCTGACCAACAGACTCAATATCAATTACCGGAACAATATTATCCAGAACCTTATCAGCAGCAAAGACTGATGCTTCAGAACCGATCTCCTGCTGTATTATAGCATCGGCCAAGAAACTGTCAGCAGGTCCGACATAACGGACCTCGCCCTGACGGCCGGCAATAAGCAGAACCGCAGAAGCAGGCACTATCTTTGCCAGTTGCGATTTATTACCCGGCGACATCAGACATTGCGGCCAAAAAGCAGGATGATTCATCAAGTCGTTAAATACATGCTTAGCCGCGATCATATCGTTGATCTCATTGCAATTAAGGGCTATATATTGAACCGGTCCAAAGCCGCCAGCCGTTCTTTTGAACTTTTCAGTCAAAGCCTTGGCCTGACTATAAACACCCTGATCCTGATATCCCCAGAGAAGCAGACAAAGCACCTTGCCTTTAGATGGGTCATAAGATACATAACTGCCATTAACAGACTCAAGCGTAAATTTATCCAGAACGACACCCAGCATATCCAGAGGCATAGCAGTCTCGTCGAGCCTGAGTTCCGGAATAGCCACATCAGCAACAACTGGTGTACCCAGGGCAACATCACGCCCCATACGCGGGTCGCTAAGCCCACGAGAAGATACATCATCAAATCTACCGCGGTTCGGAGTGGTATCAGCCACAGGTTCCCGGCGAGCTGGCCTGAAACCTGGAGTATTGGGATCAGTCACTGTCGGAGAATTAGGGTCATTTGTTACCGCAGTTGTTTTACCAGCCGCCACCCGACTGGCAACAACAGCAAGGTCAGCGTTAACTTTGGCCATTAACTTTTCCGTACTGAGCTTATAGGCTTCTATGACGGCACTGCCGGCGTCTTTGCCTAATGCCTTTTTCAAGCCATCATAATCTTTAGCCATATATGCCAGATAAATATAACAACTTTTCAACTCGGCATCTTTAGGGTCTGCATTAGCCGCTCTTAAAGCACTTTTAACCGCAGGAAGTCCTTTACCTTCGTAAAAATCAACTACCGCAACTGCCATTGCCAGCTTAAGTTTAACCTCGCCGGGAAAATCCTGACGATAACGCCTTATATCACGCGACTTTATAACATCTTCAGCAAATGCTTTTACTTCCTGTTCATCCATTATTGCCCCTTTAAGGACAAAATCATTGAGCAAATAAGCGTATTTATCCAATACCAGCTTCTGCGCCGCCTGAGCCTCAGTATTATCCTGAGCAGCAAGCGAGCTGGCCATTAACGCCAGGGAAAGGAACAGGAAACACAGTAATGACGGTCTAAGTACTTTAGGGAAAAACATTTACAAACTCCATTCATAATAATTCAGCTTTCAGCATATCAGCTCTGCAGGAAGGCGATATATACATATTATTGCAGGAGTATAAATTTATCAGATATATACCCCATTTTCAACAATTAAACACTGCCTGATATTGCAGTTATTAAATATACTTGATATTCTTAAACCATAAACTATGAGATAATAGCCAGACCAGGGAACCTGACTGACAGGCCGTAAAGGGCAGAAATATTAAATTTAGCAGAAAATTTCTTGACAACAGGCCATATTGACTATACGATATGAAACTCATTGCATTGCAATGGATAGAGTATAATTACAGTAAGTAATGATTTATAAGTAATTTAGAGACCTAAAATACCTGGAGATTAAGACTTGGATAATAATGCAGTCCGCGCTCTTATAGATGCCGGTATCCATTTTGGACACCGTGCTGGCAGATGGAACCCGAAGATGAAGCCGTATATCTTCTGTACTCGTAATTCCATCCATATTATAGACATAAAAGAAACAATCAAGGGTCTGGTTCGTGCCCAGAAGTTCATTGAGAGCGTTGTTGCCTCTGGCAAGGATGTTCTGTTTGTAGGCACCAAGCGTCAGGCTCGCAGTGCGATAGTTGCAAACGCAACCGCATGTGGCATGCCCTATGTTTCAGAGCGTTGGCTGGGTGGTACCCTGACAAACTTTGGCACTATTCGCAAGCGTCTGGCCCGTCTGGAAGAGCTTGAAGCCATGGAAGAACAGGGTTTACTGGCCGCTCAGAGCAAGAAGATGGAATCAACCCTCCGTCGTGAACTGACCAAGGTCAAGACCAATCTCGAAGGTATCCGCAATATGAGTCGCATGCCTGGCTGTCTGGTTCTGGTAGATGCCATGAAAGAGCATCTGGCCATTGCTGAAGCCAAGAAACTCAGAATACCGACCATCTGTCTGATGGACACTGACAGTGACCCAGATGATGTCAATATTCCAATTCCTGGTAATGATGATGCTATGAAGGCTATTGAGATCATCCTGGCCCAGATCGCCGAGGCTGTTGCCGCCGGTAAGTCTGGCCTGGAAGAGCAAAAGAGAGCAGAAGCATCTGAAGCAGCCGTTGCTAAGGGTCGTTCTCGCAGACTGAGTGTTTCGCAGATGGCTGAGACCAGCGGAGAAACCGCTCAGTAAGAAGCTTACTACTGTAATTATCAGAGCTTATAACAGCGGTGAGATCGTAACCATTCGTATCCACCGCTTTTTTTTCTATTAAGCGGGCAAATTAAAATCAAATTAAGATAACTATAATAAATATAAGGAGTTAAATATGGCTATTACAGCAGCACAGGTTAAAGAACTCAGAGATATTACGGGTCAGTCTATGATGGACTGCAAAAACGCTCTTATCGAAAATGATGGCAATGTAGAAAAGGCTATCGAATTGCTTCGTAAAAAGGGTATGGCCGTAATGGAAAAACGCAGTGAAAGAGCCAATAATGAAGGTCGCATCATCAGCAAGTCAAAGAATGATGGCAAGATCGCTATTCTTTCAACTCTCTGCTGTGAAACTGACTTCACTGCCAAAAATGACAACTTCGGTGCTGTTGCTGAAAAGATGGCTAACGCCCTGCTCGACAGTGCAACAACTCCGGCTGATATCGACGCTCTGGCCGCCCTGCCCTGTGAAGGCCGTACTATTGGCGACCTGGTTAACGACCTGGTAAGCCAGACTGGCGAAAAGACCACTATTGGCCAGTTTGCTCGCTATGAATTGACCGGTCCTGGCCTGATCTACACTTACATTCATCACAATGGCAAAGTTGCCACTATGATCAAGATCAATGCCGAGAACGAGGCCGCTGCCACTAACCCGGCAACTAAGACCATGGCTTCTGATATCGCCCTGCACATTACTGCAATGAACCCCAAGGGCGTTAATCGCAATGAGATCAGCGAAACTGAAGTTGAGAAGGAAAGAGAAATCGCCAAAGAGCAGGTTAAAGGCAAGCCAGCCAATATCATTGACAATATCGTCAAGGGTAAGATAGACAAATGGTTCGGAGAGATCATTCTTCTGGAACAGCCTTTTGTTAAAGATGACAAGATGACCGTTCAGCAGTTGGTTGACCAGACCAGCAAGGCCGCAGGCGGTAAGCTCGAAGTAGAAACTTTCGTTCGTATCCAGCTTGGCTGAGATAGCAGCGATAACTGAATAGATAATATAAAGGCGGAATTGCAGACTAATGTCTCAATTCCGCCTTTTTTTACCTCTTCTATTATCGGAAGATCAAAGACTATGGTCGAGCACCTGGCAATTTATCTCCTGAGCCAATCGCCGGGCTACTGACCTGATAGTATCCAATTTGAAATAGCCCGCTATATTAACGCGCCTGTCCTGACTGCTTATCATTACCAGATTCAGCTCATAAGCCGACAGTATCTCATCCATATAAACCGGACATATCTGCACGGCGGCTATAGTATTAAAGTTAAGCGTCAACTTTCGCGGACGCGGACTGCGGAGATTAATTATGCCATATTCAATTACCAACCTGCTATTGACCCGATCGATATTTATCGCCTGAATGTCATAACCGGGATATACACCAAGCAGACCAATAAGCGAGAACAGCAAGCAAAAACCTACTACTAAACCAGAACTTAACTCAAGACAGTAGTGAATATCGCAAATAAACTGCCAGAAACAGGGAATGAACAAAAGGCCGGTAATTACCAGGGTAAGCCAGAGAAGCAATTCCAGAACAGATCGCTTAAGATATAATTGGCCACCTGATTCTACCAGCCGCAATGACCGGAGCGCCATAGCGCTTTTATTGATAGAACCTTTATATATACGCATACGATAGCAGTCCAGTTGCAGGTCAGCTACGGTACTGTCACTTATGCCGGATGCACTCTCCAGACCGCAACCTCGAATAACGGCAGTCAGACAGTTTAATGCCCCCAGTAAACACTGACGCTCCTGAGCTCCGGCAACCATTATCACCCCTTCCTTTTCCGGATTTGATAATATCAGCATACAGTCATTGGCAAAATTTAGCTTTCGAGCAAAGCCACTTCTCTTGTTCAATACCAGAGATGCCTGCATATTTTCCAGAGGTAGAAAATATACCATAGAATAAAAGATAAAGCCCTGCCTGATATAGACACCATGACCAAAGCCCGGCCAGGTAATACTGTCTCGCCTTAACATCAGATATAAGCCCGCAAACAAACCTGCCAGACCAAATGACCCGGTAAAAAGATTTATACAGTTATAATTGTACTGAAACCAGCCAAACAAAGACCATTCAACAAAAAAAGGGATAAGACCGGCAATAAAAAGGGCGAAACCATAAAGGCGAATACCTGAACCTGGAACAATTGTTATGGAATGATGATCCATGCGAATCACAGGATTACCCATAATAATAGCGTGAAACCGGCTTATCTTTACCAGCTTCTGCCAGATATCTCTTTTATTGTTTCCGGCATTCAACATTCTTTCAGGCTATCCTGCAAAACTAGGGGTTATAATTCAGAGTGGCTTTATACTTGAAACCTGCTGCAATATCGCCAGCCTATAATACTCGAACCTTATTTCAATATCTTTTGCATTTCTGACTTAGATAGCTGCCTGGATTCATCTACCTTCAGATTAAAGTCCAGTTCAATAAATAAGGGCGAAGGTTTTAGCCTGGCAGGTATTTCAAACTCGATTGGATTCTCAGGTTTTTTAAGCTCTACTTTAGCCGCAACCTTATTCACTACCAATAAAAAGCTCTTAATATTATGGATCGATAAGGCTATGAGCTTAAGGGCAAAAGCGCAACCCTGCGGATTCCAGTTAAGAGAAAACTTACGAGTATAAAAATTACTGCCATTCATATCGGCAGCAGTCAGAAAACTACTGCCAAATTCACTGCCATGAATTGTTCGCTGACGAGAGCCATCAGCGTCATTTTTATCAAGAGCAACAAAAAAACCGCCTGACATTGCCCGATGGCCATGTTTAAGACTGTTATATTCATTACGGTACCTGTCATCCAGATATTCTACGCTCAAGTCTTTCCAGAATGAGCCATACTGACCAGCAATGGCTTTCAGCTCTTCATTAGAAGTATCAAGATGGATCATATCTGCCAGCTCTGACCAGGTAGTAACCCTGCCCACAAAATCAGGGTGCAGATATTGCTGAAAATCGTCATTAAACACACCTTCTACTACATTACGCAAATGACGGGGCCAATAACGCAGCATCCAGGCATAAATACTATATGGCGCCTGCACCGCAGCGGCCAGCAAAGAAAAAAGCGTTTCAACTGCATGGTAATATGTCGTCCTGATCGCCATAGCCGCCTTATCTCGATTAGCAGTCTGTAAGTGACTATAGTACAGATCAGTAAGAAAAAGAAAATAAT
>JAFGDI010000138.1 GCA_016932145.1 Sedimentisphaerales bacterium | reverse complement strand
TAATCTCTCCGCCATCACAAAGAGCCAGACCGATCCGTTTCAAGCCATAATCGACCGCCATATAACGCATATTAAACCCTCCTGCTCAGACACAGATCAAAGAAAATCACTGAAGCCTTCCTGATCTATCTCTTCGAGTAACTGTTTGAGCAGATCGGTCTCGTCCCTGTGGCAAATAAGCGTGGCCTTGGGCGAATGTGCCACGATCATATCTTCCAGATGAACCGCGGCTATCAAATGTCCTGGATCACTGGAGATGAACATATTATTGGCACTGCCCAGCAGTTTTATCTTTGCTCCCGGATTTGCTATATTGCCCTCGGAAATATCCTGACAGACATTTTCACTGAGCGCTTCATAAGAACCAACATCCTGCCAGTGACATTCCAGTTCAATCACAAAAATATTTTTTTCGGTACGCTCCATAACCGCACAATCAATGCTGATATGTTCAAGATGCTCATATTCTTCTGCCAGCACTTTTTCATAATCAGGCTTACCCAGATATTCACCGATCATTTTGAAGCGTTCAGAGTTATGAGGCAGATTTTTATCAAGATGACGCAGAATAGTATCATTACGCCAGACGAACATACCGCTATTCCAGCAATATTCACCTGAGCGAATATAACGACTGGCAGTATGCTTATTGGGTTTTTCTTTAAATGCAGCTACCGGGAATATATTGCTGTCACCGAGCCTTTCGCCGCGTTTGACATAACCAAAGCCGGTATGGGCCCAGGAAGGTTTTATACCAAATGTAAAGAGTGCCTCAGGGTTAACAGAAATATAATCAATTGCCTCATGTATCGCATCTTGCAGCTTTTCAATAGGGTCGATTAGCTGGTCAGCACTAAAGACAGCCATAATAGCATCAGGGTCTTTCTGACTGATAACCGTAGCGGCCAGACCAATGGCATTAGCTGTGTTACGACCAACTGGCTCACTGATGATGTTCTCCAGAGGCAGTTCAGGTATTTCAGTATGAATACCCTGAGCATACTCGCAATTAGTTACGACAATGATATTCTGCGGTTTACATATACCGCTTATCCGATTATAACACAATCTTAAGAGACTCTGCCCGTTAAAGAGCGGAAGTATCTGTTTGGGCGTATTTCTGGTACTCAGCGGCCAGAGACGCTTACCGGAACCACCAGCCATGATCACTGCGTAATTCATAAGATTTCCTGTCTGATCAGATATAAACGATAAAGCCAAAAAACATCAAAGGTCAGTACACTGTTAGTAAACCAGCCTCAGGAAGGCCAAAGACCCTCCTGAGGCGGATAATAAACGCAAATCGAACTATGCAACTCTGCACAATTTCGTTCTGACCAATACACAAATGTAAATTAAAAGTATCAGTCATCAAGCTCAAAAGCACTATGAATAGCCTTGAGAGCCTGTTCGCCCTGCTCAGGATTAACCAGACAACTGATCTTGATCTCACTGGTGGTAATAGCATTGATATTTACCTTGGCATTAGCCAATGCCTTGAACATAGTCAGGGCAACACCAGTATGACTCTTCATTCCTACGCCAACGATAGAAACCTTTGACACCGGACTAACACATTCCACGCTCTTGATATTATACTGCTTTGCGATCTTATCACAGACCAGGCGACATTCGGCCAGGTCATTTTTTTCAACAGTAAAGCTGATGCTCGCCTTAGCAGAATCGCCCACCGTCTGAATAATATCATCAACTGCGACCTTAGCTTCAGCAACACTGGCAAATACACCAGCGGCAACTCCAGGGTCATCAGGAAGGTCCTGCAACAGGAATTGTGCCATATCAGTTTTTAATGTAACGCCGGAAACAACTATGTTCTCCATCTGCTTGACCTCTTTGGTAATTAAAGTTCCTTCAGTATCTGTTAAACTGCTTCTAACATGAATATCTACATTATATTTCTTGCCGAACTCAATAGCACGAGAGTGCATAACCCCGGCTCCAAGACTGGCAAATTCGAGCATTTCATCATAGCTTATACGATCGATCTTACGGGCGGCATGTACTATACGAGGGTCGGTGGTATAAACACCATCAACATCAGTATATATCTCGCATCTTTCAGCACCCAGTACTGCTGCCAGAGCAACAGCGGTTGTATCAGAAGCACCACGCCCCAGTGTGGTTATTTCGCCGGTCTCATCTATACCCTGGAAACCAGCAACAATAACTATCTTGCCGGCTGCGTGTTCTTTACGAATACGCTCAGCATCGATCTTCTGGATACGCGCCTTGGTGTGAACGGCATCAGTTATCAGCCCTATCTGACCGCCGGTAAGACTGATAGCTTCATGACCGGCAGCACTAATAGCCATAGCCATAAGAGCAATACTTACCTGCTCACCAGTTGTCAGGAGCATATCAAGTTCGCGACGAGGAGGATTGCTATTGATCTGGCCGGCCAGGTCAAGCAGGTCATCGGTAGCTCCACCCATTGCAGAGACAACAACCACAACGCTATAACCATCATTCTTGGCCTTAATGGCCCGACGGGCCGCCCTGTGAATACGCTCAGCATTAGCCACACTGGTTCCACCGAACTTCTGTACTAATAATTTCATAATTCGTTTTTATCCTGATCTTGTTTTATAGTTAAGTGTATTAAAAATACTTATACTTTCAAAAAATATTCCATGAGATCATAGCCATTTTCTATGACCATACCTGTTTTGGCCGCATTCTTTTCGGTATAGCCCCCAAAATCATTACCAGAGAGGCCCTTGCCCGCCATGCAGAACGGCACTGGATCTGAGGTATGAGTACGATTACGCAACGGAGTAGGATGATCTGGCAAAACGACGATCCGCCAATCATCACCTCTAGCCTTGAAATGTTCCAGGATCGGACCGATAATGTGCTTATCAATATTTTCTATCGACTCAACCTTATGCTTGCCATCTCCGGCATGACCGCATTCATCAGGTGCTTCGACATGAATGACTATCATGTCTCTCTCCTGAAGTGACTCGATAGCTGCTTTGCCCTTACCGGCAAAATTAGTATCATAGAAACCGGTAGCTCCTTCAACCTCAATGGTCTTCATGCCGGTAAGACGGGCAATACCACGAAGCAGATCGACAGCGGTTATCAAGGATGCGCTTTTACCAAATCGCTTTTTAAAACTCTCGAGTTTTGGCGTTGTGCCCTGACCCCAGAGCCAGATATGTGCTGCTGAATTTTCGCCCAGATCAGCACGCACCTTATTGATCTCATGGTTATGCAGAAATTCTGCGGCATTTTCCATCAGTTCGATCAATCGGGCACCCAGTCGCCCCTTAGGCATATGCTTAGCTACACCTTGCTCCAATATGTCGTGAGGAGCAGACATTACCTCGCGATATTCGGTATTTTTCCACACCAGAATATGACGATAGCTAGTACCCGGGTAGAACTGAAATTCATCATTACCCAAAGCATCATTCAAGTCAGTAATAAGGCGGGTTGCCTGTACAGACTGAATATGACCGGCAGAATGGTCCAGCATAATGCCATCAGAGATCGTTACCAGATTACAACGGAAAATACAGTCTTTGGGCCCTGTAGAAATACCCAGAGCCGCAGCCTCGATCGGGGCACGACCAGTATAGAATTCCTGAGGGTTATAGCCCAGAATACTCATATTGGCTACATCACTGCCAGGGTACATACCAGCAGGAACCGTCCGGATAAGACCAAACTTACCATTCTGGGCGATCCAGTCGGTATTAGGGATACTGGCAGCTTCAAGTGCTGTTAGTCCATTATATTGATCGTGCGGCTCATCGGCTGCACCATCCATGATTATAAATGCATATTTCATTGATCTTCCATCACTTACGACATATACAG
>JAFGDI010000137.1 GCA_016932145.1 Sedimentisphaerales bacterium | reverse complement strand
CTGGCAGAGTAAAATCGGCAAAATCAGCTAAAACCCCCCCCGCGGCCATTGAGTTAACCGTAACGCTGCCCAGTTCAAAATCACTCTCGGCTGTTATAAGGGTATTGGCAGACATATAGAAAGTAACAGTAAAACTGTCGCTGGCCGCCGTACCTATATTTTCCAGCTCATATTGGATGGTTATTACTGATGGCTGCTGCGGGTCAATTGACCAGCTATAGCTATCAGCAGTAAGGGCAGCAACCGTTACAGCCTCGATATCAGGTTTACCCTGCGATAAAATACTGATTGGCAGCGAATTCATTTCCAGAGTAGCCCCAGAAGCCATTGATTCTTCTGACTGCTCTGCAATTGCATTTGCCTGATCTACCAGCATAACAATATGGAATTGGCCCTCTTGTGCCCAGCCCGCCGGTTGGATCAGTTCTAATTCCACAGTACCATAGTTTGTACTATCTACTGCGAGCGAGCTGACAATACGGGACCCAAGTTCAACATCAACAGCAGCATCATAATCGCTATCTTCTGAGAGATAATAGCTTACCTCAAATTCACCTGCAGCGGCGGTGCCGTAGTTCTGCACCTTATCCGTAATAATAATAGTCTGCCCATAATTGGCACTGACAGGCACGGTTTGTAAATAGCCGTAAAGATCTGGTATTCCGGCAATTGCAATTGCATCACTGACAACCAGGTTATTGTTCTCATCAGTTTCGGCAACCACAGAGCCACTATCAACAGCGGCCAGTACATAGTAATTACCATCTGTAAGGTTCATATCATCTGGCAGCCAGACCCAGAACTGGGTATCTTTACTTTCACCAGAAGCAAGAGCCTTACTCATTGCTGAGTTCAGATAAATATCATTACTGCTCAGGGTGGTATCATTACTAAGAACGAGTTTGACACTATATGCCGGGCTTGCAATTTCGCCTGAATTTTCGACAGTAAGGGTAAAGTCGAAACCTTCGCCCCAGTTCGCCTGCTCAGGCACAACACCGGCTATACCAGAAAGATCTATACTGCCGGCATCAGCCAGCAGAATATTGCTATAGGTGGTATTATTCTGTTCATTAGTTTCTTCAATTTTCTGCTGACGGTCAACAACAGCAACTATATTATACTGACCGCCGCTAACAGTCTTAGCAGCAGGCATATAGGTACTATACTGCGCATCAAAACTGCCGCCAGCTGCTATGGTATCAATAGTAAAGGTACCAATAAAAGTACCCAACGAGGTTTGAGCCTGATCTACTCCTTTGAGGAATAAGTCAACTGTAACATTCTGAGCTACCTGCGTACCCTCATTTGTTATGGTAAGATCAATGTCAAATTCACTGCCTATGATAACCTCAGAAACAACAGATATCGCCGATACTGTCAGGTCAGTTTCCGGGCCTTTCTCCACATTGAAACGAGCTATTGATATATTATCCTCTTTAACAGACTCATCTAATACACCAGCATCATCAGCCATAAACACCAGATATTTCAGACCTTCCTGAACATTATCCGGAAGTACGAAATTCAATGTCCGGGCAGATTCAGTTCCCACGGCCAGGCCCTGCACATTAACAGTACCAACTAATGTATCAGTGGTATTATAGGTAGTATTATCTGATAAATATACCTTTACAGCGAAAGCTCCGGCATCGGCTTTGCCATTATTGGCAATACCAAAGTCAACTGTCAACTGTTCTCCCGGTGCAGCTAGTTCTGCCATATTGACATACGAAAAGGCAATATCAGCCTTACCCTCAGGTTTAGTAACAATATTAAGAACACTGCTAATGGCATTATTAGCAATTACCTGTTCAAAATCCTGACCAGAGCCATATATGCGGGCTGTAAGGTCAAGTGAGCCACTATAGCCAAAAGGAGACTCCAGCGGCAAAGTCACTTCCAATACGCCATTATAAGCACCCTGACCGAGCAACTGACCAACAGAATACCCCTGAACAAGCGTATATTTAGCGGCACTATTGGCCGGGTCTGATATATAAAGGTCTATATAAGCCGCTCCGGCAGTATTCACAGCAGCCAGATTACTTGCAGATAAGTCAACCCGCAGAGTATCGCCCCAATAGGCATCAGCATTTTCATCAGCAAGCGACTCACTATTAAGCGTTAACGCTGACAGACTCATCACCGCCAGATCAACTGGATCCTGCCTGATAACAACAGACAGATCAATTACAGTACCATCAGGGCGGCGTGGATCATCTGTCAATATCGTCATAACCCCCTGTTGCGTACCAGGCAACAAATCAGCAGTGTCAAGCGATACAAGCAGATCATAACTATGACCTGGTTCAATTACCAGAGGCAATATTGAACTATCAACTACAAAGACCTGATTATCCACCATTATATCAGATACAGTCAATCGGCCTTCACCTGAATTGTGAATATTAACCCATGCTGTAGCCTGATCAGCAGCCAGTAGCGATCCAAAATCTATTTCCTTATCTGAAGGATCACCCATACTATCAGAGATCAACACCTTACCAGTGAGTTTTTCAAGTCTGAAAGGATGAACAGCGACATTATTACCCTCGTCTATCTCATCAATAGCACCATCAGGGTCAACTACCATAACGATCGAATAAGCACCTGTTTCTTTACCGGCAGTAACAAAGCTAACACTGTCAGATACTGGCAGGTCAAAGCTATAGTCA
The DNA here is from genome assembly GCA_016932145.1 of Sedimentisphaerales bacterium. Classification (GTDB taxonomy): domain Bacteria; phylum Planctomycetota; class Phycisphaerae; order Sedimentisphaerales; family SM23-30; genus JAFGDI01. The sequence continues at coordinate 3,599 of JAFGDI010000137.1, read as the reverse complement.
AAATCATGATGATTGGCAGCACCTTCATGCGACAGACTGGAAATAACCTCACGACCTAATTCCCAGGCTGTATTAAGATTACCACTGGCATCAGCCAGATAGAAACCTATAGTAAGATTCTCGGCAGCAACATTACCAAAATTGGCAACATTTCCAGTTACGCGTACCTGCCTTATATTGGTATCATCGGACCACAGTGCATCAGAACGGAACACGCCGGTTTCAGGATCCAGAGGCGTAATATAGAATCCAACCAGGTCAGAACTGGCCTTTTCAATATTAACATAATTTGTTACTATATTATTCCAGTTGTCATCATATTCACTGACAACATTTCCGCTGTCCAGAATTGCAACTATGCTACAACCACTTCGATCACTTGTAAACCCGGCAGGTTTTTCACCTGGTAACACCAGATCGAAATTAACTATGACAGATTGCGACTGACTGCCAGTCTGTGGATCCCAGCTGCCTGCCCCTGATTCCACTATGTCAACGACCTGTGAACCGACAGCCACTAGTTTATTCATATTCAGAGAACCATCTGCATTCTGGAACGACCAGTCCTGGGCCAGATAGTAGCTGACAGTAAAATTCTCAGCATCACCGCCACCATAATTCTGCATGTTTATGGCAACTGGCACTGTCTGACCCCAGAGATAGTTCATCTGCGGATAGTCCTGACCAGATTCAGGGCGTATCTCCATGAATCCACCCAGATCGGCCGGAACCTGCCCTATATAGATTGGCATATCACTGTAGTTATTGCTCTCATTAGCCTCATTTATTACCCCGGCAGAATCAACCAGAGAAACCAGATAGAGATTATTAACCCCGGCAAAACGGGACGGAGCTGTTTCCGGAAGACTCACAACCGCCCCTTCAACTGCAACAAAACCGTTTGCAGCTATACCAGTTACAGTCTTTGAGGTAAGCTGATATAAGTCTGCACTATCAAAGTTTTCCGACCAGGTCGATTCAGATGACAAATAGTAGGTTATGGTAAAACTATCTGTAACTTCTGCTGCGGACCAGTTATTTAACTGAGCATCAAGGGTCAGAGTATCGCCCCAGTCAAAGGCAAGACCCGCTCCGGGTACATATTTTATCTCAGTTCCGGCACCAATAGTTGGCCAGGCCTGCAGATCGGGAAGTATCTCCTGACTCATAACTATAGTATGGTAATAAGCATTATTAGTTTCATCAAACTCAACAACGCTATTATTGGCATCTACCATAAAGAGTAAATTAAAATATTGCTCACCTGTACCCTGTTGCATTGTCGGCAGATAAATGGTGATCTCTACTTCGCTTGTCTCACCTGGCTCCAGATCGCCGTGATCTGAAATGTCATAGCTACCCAGCATCATGGCATTAGCAAGGGTTGATAAGGTTATGGGCGATTCTGATGCATATACACTTAGCTGAGACCATTGGGCTACTGAACCATTGTTAGCAACCGGCACCCTTACTGTGACTGACTGGCCATAGTTGCCGGTAGAGACAATATTGAATGGCTTAACTTCAAAATCTGTACCATCAGGCAGATTACCCATACTGATAACCCGGCTGATAGTATTATTGTACTCATCAGACTCAACTATCACCTGCTTGCCATCAACTGACATTATAATGAAATAAGCACCATCTGCCAGGGCACCATCGGTATTTTCCGGCATCGTTACAGTCATTTCACTCATGTAAACCATACCAGAAGCCAATCCAGGCGAAACAGTGTAACTGCCAATAGTCAGATCATTGCTATCTATATTATTATCTCGGGAAAGTACAAAATCAACATCAAATGAACTGGCATCATCCATACCATTATTGAGCAGGCCGTAATACAGGTTGTAGCTATTACCCCAACCGAAATTACTGCCACCATCATTATCAAAATCTCCTGCTATGAGATCAACGCCAGCGGTAAGCTCCAAAGTGGTTAATTGTATATAAAAAATACCCTGATTATTATCCTCAGCAACACTACCATCGGCATAGGTTTCTGATACAATATTATCAACATCAGCAGTAACGATAATACGATATATACCATCAGCCAGAACTGATTCTTCTGGCCAGTTCACCAATAACATCTGCTCAAAACTGGCATAAGGATCAAGATGTGATACCTGGGCCGTCCCCAGCAGATAATCATCACTATTTCCGGCAATACTATCCTGACTCACAACCGCACGGATAGTAAATGGTGTATCAACAATACCCATACTGTCATTAAATACTGACAGTGGAACATCAAAAGGCACCGAACGAATGACTTCTATAGCCGCCGGGTCGCTTTTAATATCGACCTTAAGATCAATATTAGGTGAACCGATATTGATTACTGTTGACCTTATATTATTGCCCTCTGCCGACTGACCATTTATAATCTCGTCAACTTCATTACCGCTATCGATTACCACCACCAGGAAATAATCACCATCAGTTAAAGTGCCATCGAAATTATCTGGCAATGCCAGATAGCTATCTACAGGATAGAAACTGCCCGGCATTAACTGCGGAATGCTCAACTCTTGCAACAAAATAGCCCCATCAGTACTGTCGGCACTACTGCTGAGATAGACTGCTGCCATAGTCTGAGGCGAAACACTATCACCAAACTCGTTTATCTGGAAATTAAAATGGAACTGCGAGCCCCAGAAGAATCTGCCATTTTGTGTAACTGGTGTTGCCAATGGCTGTAATACCAGATCTATCTCAGGGTCTTTAAGAGTAATAGCTACTGTACCAGAGGTATTATTAGTTTCATCTGCTTCAGCTATTATAGAACCATTGTCTGCCTTTGCTACCAGAGTATAATTACTGATCGCCAGATCAAACGGCAAGCTAATATCCATGTAGGCATATACTCTGTTATTACCTTCCGCCTGCGAGTTTAAGGCACTTATTGTTTCAGTCCAGATGCAACCGGCCACTACCGCTCCACTGGCATCTGCCAGCTCAACATTAACATCAAATGGTGTTGTAATTGCCACTGATGAATTATTTATAAGCTCAAAACCAACATGCAAAACATCACCCGGCGCAGCGTCAAGCATCTGCAAGCCATCTACATTAAAGGCAGAAAAAGCAATATCTGGCTTTGGATCTTCAAATGTAAGAGGTACCGCAATAGTATTATTGCTCTCACCACCACTTACGAGACTTTCATCAAGTTCGTTATTGGAATCCAGTGTTATACCAAGGTAATATGTACCAGGGTCGGTAATTGTGGATAATGACAGATTGGTAACACTCAAAACAGATGTGCCATTACCGGCAATATTAACTCCAGGAATGATCTGCTCACTGCCTGCAATCTGACTGGTAAGACCAGAGTCATTGTATAAGGCAAGCCTGACCTGATATGAGCCTGTAGGGAAACTACCGTTATTTACAATATCAACCGCCAGGCCAACACTTTGCATACCAACATTAAATACCGGGTTAGCAGGCATGACCAAACCTGTACCGCTGACAAAATTGACCGATGTAGAACTGGTTACAGTAATGTCATATTCAGGCACAATAGGATCTATAGTAAGAGGTACTGACCTTACATTATTGGCTGTGGCGACATCACTATCATTAGTATT
>JAFGDI010000136.1 GCA_016932145.1 Sedimentisphaerales bacterium | reverse complement strand
TTAATGGCTACAAAATCGATAACATACTATAATGCAAAGAGTTAAAGCAATGACAGTGCCATTGGTGCCAGGCACCGTTTTCGTTCTGGCGGGTGGAAAATAATGTCGGAGACTATAGTTGAGGGGCTTGGGATTTTTTCGGGATTTTTTGTTTTTTTTCCGTTATGATGGTAAGGCTTGCAGTCTGATGGTCACAGAGCCATTGAGATCGCTTAGTGCGGTCAGGCCGCAACCAGAAGAAATAATAAGATATAAGGCAATCGTTCATACGATTGCGGTTAAAAGTAAATAGTTAAAAGGTTAAAAGTTAAAGGTAATGGGTTCGCTGATGCGAAGATATTTTAACTTATAAACAGTCTCGGCTACAGGTTAGTATTGTTTACTTTTAACAATAACAATAACGGTAACGGTAACCGGTTACCCTTATTAAGTATAGTTACAAGCACAAGAAAAAGTAAACGAGCAGAAAAAGCAGTATTAGAAGATATAATTACAGACAAAATAAACCCTGTATAAACAAGGAGAGTATAAATTGAAAACAGTTACGATGATAATGGGTGATGGCATAGGTCCGGAAATAGCCCAGGCAACCATGCGTTGTGTTGATGCCACCGGGGCACAGATTAAGTGGGACATTCAGCAGGCGGGCACCGATATAATGGCCCAGACTGGCACACCGATACCAGATGAGACTATCAAGTCGCTGGAGAGAACCGATGCGGCCCTGAAGGCTCCGATCACCACCCCGGTAGGAACGGGCTTTCGGAGTATAAATGTACACTTGCGTCAGATGTTCGACCTGTACGCCTGTCTGCGTCCGTGCAAGACCTATAAAGGCATCCGCAGTAAGTATGACAATATTGACCTGGTGATCGTACGCGAGAACACAGAAGATTGTTATGCTGGTATTGAATTTCAGAAAGATACCGACGCGGCTAATGAACTTATCGGCTGGCTGAACAATCACGGCAATAAGAAGATCAAGCCCGATAGCGGTATAACCATCAAGCCGATCTCAGTAAGCGGTACGGAACGGATCGTAAAGTTTGCTTTTGACTATGCCCGGGCTAATGGTCGCAAGAAAGTTACCAGCGTGCATAAGGCCAATATCATGAAGCATACAGATGGGCTGTGGCTGGAAGTAAGTCGTGAAGTAGCCAAGAGCTACCCAGATATCCAGTTTGAGGACCGCATTGTTGACAATATGTGTATGCAGTTGGTACAGGTACCAGAATTGTATGATGTGCTGGTATTGCCGAATCTATACGGCGATATATTGAGTGACCTTTGCGCCGGTCTGGTAGGCGGTCTGGGCATGGCACCAGGTGGTAACTTCGGTACTAAAAAGGCTATATTTGAAGCTACTCATGGCAGTGCGCCAAAGTATAAGGGTCTGAACAAGGTTAACCCGACCGCCCTGCTGCTCAGTGCTGTGCTTATGTTGAGAAATATGGGCTTTATAGCTGAAGCCGACCGCATGGAAAATGCCATAGCAGCGGTTATTGCTGAGGGCAAGTATGTAACCTATGATATGAAGGCAGACCGTAACGATCCAAGTGCAGTTGGTACTCAGGAAATGGCTAATGCCATAATTGCTAAAATGCAATAATTTCTTCACGAACTTAAAGCTGATCATAGACAGTAAAAAAGGCCGCAGATAATTATGTCTGCGGCCTTTTATAATTTAGGATACGGGGAGTCGCTTATTTATCGCCGGGCAATTTAACGCCATGCTCGCCGGGCTGAATATTACCTCGTCTGCCTTTATGCTGAGTGGCAGGAGTAGGCAATATCCGCCGGGCAATATCGCCGACGGTCAGAGCAGAGATCTCACCGGTAATAACCCGGCAGGTAGATAGCTTATCACTCACACTGACAACCTCCACAATAACATTTGCACCGCCTGCCTTACCCAGAGGCTCGCCCGTCTGCGGGTCAATAACAACTTCAGCGCCGGCCTCAATGCGATAGCGATCGCCGGTGAGTACATTATTACCCCCGACATTGATAACTATTTCCTCACCTAATATACTGGCAACGCGCGCGGGGTATATAGTTTCAATAGTCTTATCAGATATTCCCTGTGCGAGTGAACGGGTAATAATGAGCAGTTGATCTTTAACATCAAGCTGGCCATAATCTTCAGTGTCGCGTCGTTGAGAGAGAATATCATCATTTTTGAGCCAGAAGTCAAGGGTATCAGCAGAAATGACCTTACTGGTAGCCGTCGCAATAATCTTCAGGTCGAGAGTAATCTTAGCCTGATATTTATGAGTACGGATACCGAGCGATTCGGAATAATTGCCAATATCGCTCACGCGGAAGTCGCGGATATTGCCCACTACGAGATAATCAGCTCCAGAGATAAGGCCGAGTAATACCTGCTGCTTATGTGCCTGCGGGTCGCTGGTGACCAGGTTATTTTCGGCACTAATACTGGAAAGGAACTTGCGGTCGAGCACATCGAGCTTATCACTACTGACAAACTGAACGCCCAGCTCCGCGGCAATGCCATCAGTAAGCTCGTCAGCAACAACCTTTGAGTCGAAGAAATCATAACTTGTCTGACTGCAAGTAAGAGGCAAGACAGCTATAGTGTCGCGAGTGATCTGGCCCATAGTTGTGTCTTTATAGACATATACCTCAGCTTCTATCGCTACCCGCCAGTCTTTATCGGCTACTTCATTGGCAGTTACTATTTTATAAGATTTGACATAGCCCTTGAACTGTTTAAGATAAACAGAAACGGAGGTATCAATTGCCACTACCGACTGATTGAGAGAGCCGGACCCCAGAATCATTGCGGCATCAGTCTGCGAGGTGAACATACGCAGCGGGATCCTTGCCTTCTGGAAACCGGCACCATGTACCTGCTGGGCCGCATCGATAAGAGCGACATCAACAGCTTCAAGATAGGTTTCACCCTGACCGTTTGCGGTAACGGTTTTAGTGTCGATCCCGGCATGAACCAGAGCGGTAGTCAATAATACGAGCGTAACTAATAATTTGATCTTCATAGTTTTTCCTCCTGACAATAGCAGGATAATAATTAACCTCAGACAAGCAGCGAGAAAGCCATTACCATGCGGCAGCTTTATTGCTGGCGCGTTTGGCAATAACTTCTTCTTTTTGCCAGATAACCAGGCCACTGGCCAGGTCGGCAACCTTCAACTGGAAATAATATTCGATCTGCTGAGTCTTTTTGTCATAGCCGATATTGCGTTGTAGTATTTTACCAGACAAAGAAAGTTCAGGAGCGATGAGCTGGCCCTTGGCTATGGTAGTATCAGTATTGAACTCATCATTATTTCGCAGCTCTCTGACATCCATTACCATCTGGTCAGCACCACTGCTGCCGTCGAGGTTAGTTGTGCCCCGTACTGCTGCGGTGAGAACTACTCTGCCGCTATTAAGCAATTCTTCTTCGATCTTGGCGGTAAGCTGATCGGTATCAATACGCTGCATAGTGTCATTGATAATGCGAGATACAGCCATAACATAGCGACTGCCATCAGGCTTATTCAACTGGGTGCTCTTACTGAGCGATTCGATCATAACAGCGGCGGCGCGTTCAAAGTCGCGATAGTCGAGAGCCACTACCGCCTTGCCGGTGTCATTGGTAGTATCAACATTAACGGTTTTAGGTTCGCAGCCGGCCATAATAGCAGTGAGGGCCAGAGCTGATATAGTAATCATTATTTTCTTCATTTTATATGCCTTTCTCTATCGATATGAGTTGTTGGTAAACTATCGATATTATATGATGTATGCTACGATCTTTTCTCAATAATTTTTTCTCAGGTGCAATCTGAAATTAACAGCCTCTTTGCGTGGCGAAGTTCCGGCAATACTGAAATCTGCACCACCCTGAGCGCTGGCCAATTGCCAGACGGTGCTCTGGGTATCAAGCGGGAAATCGTTAACATCAAGCCATTCAAAGCGATATTGGAACTGCAAGACTTTGCGGCCGCGATTATGCGCCCTGACATCTACTCTGAGATAGCCGGCATCGTTTACGCCTTTATTAACATTAAGCACATCGACCCGATCGCCGAATAACATACTCAAAGGCTCAGTAACCAGACGAGTCACTACATTTTCAGTTGGTGTATCAGTTACAACGCCGGGCGATGCAGTTACCCGCTTATCTGGTATCTGTGAACCGCAGCCAGCCAGCATAGCCAGCATAATCGTTATAGGCAGAATTTTTTTGATCTTCATTTTTAATCTCCTGATAATTTTAACTTTCCACTTATTTAGTCGTAATTAAATATCAAATATTACAATCTGATATTTATTTTGTTATTGGTTGTGCCTGTAACTCTTTTACACCGAAGGGTATAATATCAAATATCGCCGGTGTATTAGAATTGGTTTTTTTAATGTATATTATAGCATTATCGCAGGCAGGCAGTTCGATCTGGCGTGAGCTGCCAGCGATAGAGATATTCAGTTTTCCATCAGCAGGGAGAGGCAAACGCGCCAGTTGAAATTCTCGAGGCAGCGAAGTCCACATTCTCACATCTGCCGCCGTTGACAGAAGGGTGTAAGCCAGTACGCCCAATTGAACCAGACCGTCCTGATCTTTAACGGCATATTGGGCCACTGCCTTGGCTGTAGCTGACATAATAGCGCGGGTAAGTATCATATCGAATTCTTTTTTGAACTCAGTCTGAATTACTCGTTCCATACTGGCCAGTTGCTTTGTCTCAAGCTGCATGTCCGGGGCAGATATAACTACCGCCCCGCCATCGCCTGACCGGTTCACCAGCCTGGGCAAAGCTATCTCAATAAATATGAGAGTATTATTAACCGGTATGGGTAAACCAAAGAGCAGTTCTTCTCTTTCTGGAGACAGCCCATTTTCGTAGATGACCCAGACATGGCCAGTCTGTACCTGCTGGCCATTAAGTATTTTTTCTACCATTTCATAATCGGCAACGACGAACTGGTTTTCACTGCTCATGCCAACGGCCTCTTTGAGCAATTGCGAGCTTTTATTATAGTCGCCGTCGAGATAAAAGAACAGCCCGGCGAGATAATTGGCCATCGGATTAACAAAATCGCTATAGACCTTATAGCCGGCCAGGTCAGGATATTTCTGACTAATAATACTGTTATAGCTGCCATTAGAGACATCGCCCACTTTGTCAGAGTTTATATTTTTCTTCTGGGCCGCTTGCTGGCCTTTGGCAACTTCATTATTGTAATATTCGATAGCCATTCGCTGACGATCGAGTGCGCGGTTGAGTTCGACACGGGCGAGTTCAAGCTCTTGCAATTTCATGAAATTTAGAGCCTTATATACATTGAGCATAATACCATCATATACTTTGCCGGTATATGCAACAACATTATCACTGGCAATGGTAGCTGCGGCGGTCTCGCCTGCTTTATTGCGTGCGGCCTGATGGCGATTAAATATTTCTTCGGCATGGTCGAAATATTGATTGCTCTCAACTGGCTGCTGCTTTATGCGATAAACAGCACCGGCATTGAGACACCAGAGCAGGTCTTCGCCATTGCCCTTGTAATTTTTGGAAATATTATTACAGGCAAAGGTTAGCGCCTTGTCATACTGACCGGTAGTGTAAAAGTCGTTAAACTTTCTGATCTTTTCTCTGGCAGGATTACACCCGACCGTAAAGCTCAGCAACAATAATGACAATAAGCAGGTTGTTATATTTCTCTTAAGGTTCATTTACCAGCGTACCTCAGGCATATTGATTAAACCACAAAGTTTTCCAGTGTGCCTATACCACTTATCTCAATGCGAATACAATCACCCGGCTGAAGCAGCACTTTGGGGTCACGAGCAAAGCCAACCCCGGGAGGTGTGCCGGTGAGAATGAGAGTGCCGGGTAATAAGGTCATGCAGCGAGAGATGAAGCTCACAATCTCATCGGGCTTGAATATCATATCGGTGGTATTACTCTCCTGCATGACATAGCCGTTGAGAGTAGAGCGGATCTCAAGACCTACCGGGTTGAGGTCTGTTTCAATACATGGTCCTACCGGGCAGAAAGTATCAAATGACTTTGCTCTCACCCACTGGACATCATGCTTCTGGCAGTCGCGGGCGGTAATATCATTAACGCAGGTATAGCCATAAATATATTTATGGGCCGCTTCCGGGTCGATATTCGAGGCCTTTTTGCCGATAACAATACCCAGCTCAGCCTCAAAGTCGATAAAGGCCGGGGCCACGCCGGGACGAACTATCTTGCCGCCATGACAATTAAGACTGCTGGTAGATTTCATAAAAATAACCGGTGTGTCAGGTGAGTTAGTACGATCAAACTCTTTGACATGCTCGGAATAGTTGAGACCCAGGGCAATAATGTTAGGCGGGTCAACCGGGGGCAGATAACTGACGATATCATCAGCAAAAATCTCTTTGCCCGTACTGGTTACCGGACCGGGGACACAGCCGCTGGCCAACTCCATAGTATTATCTGGTTTTAATATAGCCGTCTGGCTCTCGCCCTGCTTGTCGATGTATCGAAATATCTTCATTTTACCTCACAAAAATAAAAATGCCTGGTAACCGCTCTCGGCTACATCTTAGTCGCTTTTACCAGCCGATTATTACCGGCGGTATCCTTAATTACTTCAATATTGGTCAGATAACCACTTTGTTTGAATATTTCATATACTTTCTGGCCCTGTTCATAGCCGATCTCCACGAACAAAGCACCCTGCCCAGAGAGATGATCGGCGGCCTGGGCGACTATTCGCCGATAAAAGTCCAGGCCATCGCCCGGCGCCCGCAAAGCAAGATGCGGCTCATATTTAGAGACAGTATCTTCTACTTTACCAAACTCAAAATCCGAGATATAGGGCGGATTTGATACAATCATGTCAAAAGAATCATAGCCAGATTGGGCAATCGAGTCAAACAGATCGCTCTGGCAGACGGTAATTCTTTCTGCGAAATTGTACTTTTCGATATTTCGCCGGGTCACAGCCAGAGCCTCGTCAGAGATGTCAGAGCATATAATCCTGAGCTCCGCTGCATGACGAGCCAGAGCAATAGCAATACAACCACTACCGCAACAGAGGTCGAGACAGTTCAGACTCTCGTTAGTCCGTTCATTTTTAACATAGTCGAGAGCATGACTTACCAGCAGTTCAGTTTCAGGCCTGGGTATGAGAACCGCAGGAGTGACCTCGAGCTTTAAGCTGAAAAATTCCTTGTAGCCAACCAGATAAGCCACCGGCTCATGGGCGGCACATCTTTTGACCATATCTTTGAACTGAGCGAGAATGTCTGCTGCGGGACACTGGTCAAAACGAGTATATAGCTCTATTCGCTGGCACTTGAGACTATGGGCCAGTAGTATTTCTGCACATAGGCGCGCACTGTCAACCAGGTTATTGGTAAAATAATCGGTCGTCCATTCCAGCAATCGCCGGATATTCCATTCCTGCCCATTACTCATCAGCTTTTCCGTCTCTCTCCTGTTATATTGTAAAAAAGGCTTTAACCTGCCTATCACATGTAAACATAAGGGGCTTATTGCCCAAAAAAATATCTGTTTTTTGTATTACTTTTATATCAGTATATCAGGGTCGGTTGGCAATGAATTACTATTAATCTCAAGCAAGGATGCTTGAGCTACCTTTGGGCAACACGCCCCTTAAGCCAGTTGCCAGACAGTACCTATCTGCCAGCATCATACCCTGAATAATTATTATCGTTATGAACAACGCCTATTCAACAAATAAACGCAATAATTTTACATGCACTACAATATTATAGGACTATAAAGCACCAATACCGCTCTGGCGACTATTTAATACGAAATACCATCTCCATACCTTTGCCCAACCTGAACTAACTGCCACTTGCATTTATGATACATTAATGTATTATTATACCATACACCTTTAACTATTCAGCTCCACGCGACGGGACTGAATAAATAATTCAAGTGCATTTTTTGGAGAGGCACCATTATTATGTTCACCACTACTATGTTCAAAACTTCCATGTTTAAATCTTCCATTTTCCCAGGTTATTTGCCACTAAATTCATGGTCCAGTTCATCAAAGAGCGGACCAGAAAACATAAGGCAGAAAATGTGCCAGGCACCGTTTTTTTTGATTCACATCATAAAGCATTGATAAATAGCTACTTACCTTCGGTTTTATTGGCTATATTTTTTAAGTTTATATTTTTGTCCCTTCTGATTTTGAGCTTCTGTTCATCGGCTTGCTTTGCAGCACAAAATAGTATTTCCGCCCAGAGCAGTGATGAGCAGGTATATATATTTACTTCATTCCGCGATAGCGGCGATGGTCTGCATCTGTCGTGGAGTCAGGACGGTCTCAATTGGGTTGACATCGCCGGGACATTAATAGAACCCGAAGTTGGCAGCAAGCTGATGCGTGACCCCCATCTGCTCTATGGCCCAGACAATATGTTCCACCTTGTCTGGACAACTGGCTGGCACGACAAAGGCATAGGCTATGCCCAAAGTAAAGACCTGTTAAATTGGTCGGCCCAGAAATATATACCTCTGTTTGAAGATAAGCCGGCCCACAATTGCTGGGCTCCCGAAACGGTATATGACCCATCGAGTAAGGAATATATGATAGTCTGGTCATCTGCCATTGATGGAGCATTTAAGGAAACAGAGTCTAAAGACCGTATGAATAATCGTGCCTGGTATGTTATCACCCAGAATTTTGAGACATTCAGTAAGCCGGAGGTGCTTTTTGACCCTGGCTTCGACAATATCGATTCGACGATAATCAAAGATGGTGGCCGATATATTCTTACGCTGAAAGAAGGTGACCAGCAGAACAAGGGCATCTGGGGGCCTATCCATCAGGCAGTAAGTGAAAATTTGCGTGGGCCATATAGTCTGCTCAGCAAGCCTGTTATTGCCGATCGGGCAGAAGGTCCGACCCTGGCAAAGATCGGCGATAAGTGGACAATGTATTTTGACTATTATGTCCATGGCCGTTACGGGGCATGTCAGACTGGGGACTTTACTACCTGGACCGATATAAGTGCCAACTTGAAAACAGTTAAAGGTCAGCGGCATGGCAGTGTATTATCGATTGCCAAAAGCACTCTGGATAGATTACTGGCTGGTCTGTCCCAACGAAAGGCCAAAGAAGAGATAATGCCGCCGGCTTGTGTTTTGCCGGGCTATCATGCCGATCCGCATATAGCTGTTTTCGGTGATACCTATTATATATACCCCACAACAGATGGTAACGAAGGTTGGAATACCAGCTCGTTCAGTTGCATGTCGAGCAAAGACCTGATCCACTGGCAGAATCATGGTGTGATTTTGCAACTGGGTAAAGATATAACCTGGACGGACAAAAACGCCTGGGCCCCGGCTATAGCCACAGCGAATGGCAAATATTATTTCTATTTCTCGGCATTTTCCAATATTGGCGTAGTGGTATCTGATAGCCCTTATGGTCCCTTCACCGACCCGCTCGGTAAGCCACTGGTTGCCCGCGGTTCATACAATTGTCAGGTGATCGATCCAATGGTTTTTGTCGATGACGATGGATCGGCATATCTCTATTTCGGGCAGGGCAATTGCAATGTAGCGAAACTCAATCCTGATATGGTGTCTTTCGATTCGGCAACAGTTAAGACTATTACCCCGGTCGATGGCAGCGGCAAAAAGAGCTATAACGAAGGTGCTTTCATGCTCAAGCGTCAGGGCAAATACTATCTGATGTGGTCTGAGTTTGATACTCGCGACCCACGCTACAGCGTCTGTTATGCGGTTGCCGATTCGCCGGTCGGGCCTTTTGTAAAGGCTGCCAATAACCCGGTGCTTAAGGCCAAAGGGCTGGTACTGGGTGCCGGTCATCATTCAGTAGTGCAAACGCCCGGCACAGATAACTGGTACATAGCCTATCATAGATTTGCCATACCCAACGGTACCGGCTATAAACGCGAAACCTGTATCTCGCTCATGTACTTCAACGAAGACGGCAGTATAAAGCCAGTTGATGTATATGAGGGTGTAAAGTAAATGATTTATGCGACTTTGATTATATTTTGAGTAACCGTTCACACCTCTGGGAACGCCGACAGTTGAGGGCAAAGCCCGAAAGCCCGACAATTTGGGACTCGGCATACGAAACGCATTATAAGCAAAAAAAACGGTTTGAGTTGAATGTTGTAACAGTAAATATAATCCTCTATCTGGGTATCGGGCAATCTGTTAGTTTTGCCTGATAATAGCCGAGCTGGGGCTCGGCGTTCCCAGAGAAGAAAATCCGTGTGAACAGTACCAATTACTTTTGTTATATTATAATGCGTTATAATAATTCTGTTCGAGTGCGGTTTATGCTACGCATATCTTCGTGACGCACTTTTGACTGTGCCAGCCTTTACGCAAATGGCAGAACAGAGGCTTGTAAATGAAGTTGCAATATTTTTCTCACTTTTGATTCTGTTCTCGAAAATATGTTTTATTCAAAGTGCAGCACAAAGGGCGTGTTGCCCAAAAGAAAAACAGATTAAGTTGTATAACAATAGTTCTGGTTAGTGATTGCTATATCTACTTCAACTGCAACAAATTGTCAGGCAAGCCGTAAGTCCCGAACTCGCTTCGGGAATGCCTGACCTACTATTGGCAACACGCCCTAAAGGCCCTTATATGCTATTCAGAGTCAGACAATACTGCGAAAGAAACTTCAGAATACAACCTATAAATAGCTTGTGTAATTCAAGTGTGCGGTGTCAGGGGGATCATTCCAAAATGCGGCTATTTGGTCAGTGCCAGTTTAACGCCCAAAGCGGCGAAGATCAGAGCGAACGACTTTTGCATTCGCCTGAGTATCGTCGGTGAATTGATAATATATGACCGTACCTGGTGGGCGAACAGGCCGTAGATAACAAATACTATAAAGGTCATCAGCATGAACACGCCGCTGAGTATTAACAACTGGGCAGGGGCCGGAATGCTGCTTTCTCCGGCTACAAACTGTGGGAGGAATGCCAGAAAGAAGATCGTCAGTTTCGGATTGAGAATATTCAGAAGGAACCCGCGAATGATCCGCTGTGGGCCGCTGGTGCTATTTGTGCCGCTGCCGAATTCCACCATTGTCATATCGTGCCACATTTGCCAGGCCATATAGAGCAGATAAGCTGCACCGGCGTATTTCACCACCTGGAACGCCAACGCACTGGTATGCATTATCAGCGACAGACCGGAAATACACGCCAGCAGGTGAGGGATAATCCCGGCGGTACAGCCAATCGCCGCGGCCACAGCCGCCCGCCGCCCGGCCAGCAAGCCGGTCGATACCGTATATATCACCCCGGTGCCGGGTATCAATACCACTACCAGCGAAGTTATCAGAAATTCCAGTGTTATCATTGCCAGGACTTCCGGTATATTAACCGCTGTTAAAAACACAGGTAACGAACTTTCCACGAAAAGTATGATATCGCTTCAAATAGCAATTGTCCAGCCCAAAGGTATGATGAGTAAAACGAAACAGAAAGGTAAAATTTAACGGGGTAAAACGAAGGTAAAAGAAAACGAATATAACGAAAAAAACGGAAAATATCGGACAGAAGAAATGAGTAGGAAAAACGAACAGAAGGAAACGAACGGAAACGGGGAGAAAAAACGGTGCCTGGCACCAATGGCACTGTCATTGCTTTAACTCTTTGCATTATAGTATGTTATCGATTTTGTAGCCATTAACAAGTT
>JAFGDI010000135.1 GCA_016932145.1 Sedimentisphaerales bacterium | reverse complement strand
TACAGCAATAACAATAATGCTATTGTCAGGATTGCCATCCACAAAGACAAACCTCAGAGGCCTGCGGAGCGGACTGATCATTACACTACTTTTAAGCTATGGCAACATTAACTCACTAGCTGGCGATCTCAATGGCATATTCCCCTGGCTTTATTTAACTATCTCCTGCCTGGCGTTATGGCAACTAAATCGCCTGAAGAATATCAGCTCTAAATTAAACATCCTGCTTAATACTATCACAACAGTAATTGCTCTCAGTGCCGTAGGCCATATCATAGCAGCAAGCATTCAGGAAATGAAACTGGTAGCAGACTACGGCCAGCCATTAACCAACCAGATCAGCCTGCAAAAACTTAACCCTGCATATAACAGCCCAAATATATACCATATCATACTTGATGAGTATGCTATCAAGGAAGCTCTGCAGGAATTCGCCAAATATGACAATAGCAGCTTTCTGGAACAATTAGAAGAAATTGGCTTTGCCATACCATCTGACAGCCGCTCAAATTATGCACACACTACTTTTTCGCTGCCATCATTACTTAACTTCAGTTTCCTGTCAGATTTCGAGATTAACTCTTACAATACATTCAAGACCGAAAATATAATTCATAGAATACTGCACAATAACAATGCCTTTCGTTCACTGCGTCAGGCGGGCTATAAAATAATAACAACACCTGTTACTATTGTCCAGGGTCAGGTCAGAGGTGCTGACGAAGCTATAAGCGACCACAGTCTTAATAGATTCTATCTGCAGATTTTAAATAATACCCCTGCAAAAATATGGCTTAAACCACAAATATATAAAACTACCGTATTCTCATTAGAGACCCTGCCCCAACTGGCAAAAAACCAAAAACAGCCCTTCTATGTATTCTCTCACATCTGCTGCCCTCACATGCCATTTCAATTAGATGAAAACTATCAGGAGGTAAATTATTCCGCTCCATATAATCAGCAGACTGCCAATGAATTTAAACAACACTACCAAAAGCAATTGACCGGACTTAATAAACTGGTCTTGAAAACTGTTAACGAAATACTGGCAAATTCAGACATTAAACCAATCATTATCATTCAGGGCGACCATGGCATAAGGGAAAGACTCTTACTGCCTGGAGAAAAAAACTCACATCTTCGCAGCTTTGGCAACCTTAATGCCTTGTATCTGCCGGGACAAAAAACTGACCAGATCAGCAGTAGTTTTTCACTGGTGAACACCTATCGCCTGATATTCAATCTTTACTTTGGCACACAGTACCCCCTGCTGGACGACCTCTGTAACAATGACAGGAATATAACAGAGATATACCAGAATGCTCTTGACGAACTTCGGGAAAAGCATAACGGCATTATACCTGACGCTGACCAAACGAAGATTGGTTTTTAACGCTGCCATCTGATATAATAATGCTCATAGTTTTTCAGACAGATTTCTACCTTAACTGTTGACTGATCTCCTGAATAGTCAGCTCTCTGTCGTAAATATACAATTCATCTATTGAGCCGGCAAAAAACTGGTCGAGATCGTACTCGCCTGATCTCAAAGCTTTATTGACCGCACCTATCAGCACTTCAGTCGGAGAGGTATTTATCGTTGCGTTCAGGTCGATGGCATTAGTAGTAACTTGCAGGCCATCAACAAACAATTTTATCTGATTGATATTAGTCGCCCCTTCAGGCAAGACAACTGCTATATGATGCCACAGGCCATCTTCCAGACTGGGCCCGCCTTTTATTCTGGCACCATAAATACCCAGAGCCAGTTGGCCAGTAGTGTCATCAAGTGAAATAAACCACTTGGCAAAACCATTACTCGCGCTAAGCCCCCAACTGACAATGCAGTGCAATTTTTTACTGGAATTATTAATATCTTCAACAGGCTTTATATACGCTGTAATGGTACGAGGCAGAGCCTGCCCGATCCCGGCAAAACAATTCACCTGAACATAATCATCAATACCATCAAAGCTCAGGGCGTTACCGGAAATACCCGCTGTCCATGCCGGGCCATTAACCAAAGTACCTGACCTGAGATAATAAGAATCATCTCTGGTTGATATACCATAAGACTCACTAAAGGCCATATATAGCTGGCAAGCCTCATCTTTCAGCCAGTTTCCACCCATCAAGGCAAAATCTGCCAGATCAATAACGCTATTATTATCCAGATCAGTTGCCGGGAAAGACACACAGCCGCCCTGATCGTTCAGCCAGTTCTCCGCCATAACCTGCAAGTCACTAAGACCTGACAATCCAGAATAGCTGTCGTAAACATTAACATTCATCTGCACAGTATCAGTACCGCCATCAGCGGCCACAGCCTTAACGACAAAACTATTAAGGCCAATATTTTTATCTGCCGGTCTGCCGCACAGGCTGCCGTCAAGATTAACAGCCAGCCACGCCGGGCCGGACACCTTACTAAATACACAATCGGAAGTATTAACATAGTCGGTAAGCGAATTGCCAGAATAAGTCCTGGCTTCAACCGCTTCGACATTATCTATAAGCCCATCCATAAATATAACTTCATCGGCCTGTCTCACCACTATATCCAGACTTATATCATCACTGGCACCATCTTGATCACTTACCCTGACGATAAAAGTATTTACCCCTTTATCCGAACTCGTGGGCGTACCACTAATTACACCAGCAGCCGATACTTTCAGCCAGGCTGGACCGCTAAGCCGGGTAAAGGTCAGAACATCATTATCAGCATCGGTAACATAGCCAGCCAGCCCCAGTGCCGGATAAGCTGCGTTCTCACGGGCTGCGGGTAATGAGATATCAGCATTAAACTCTGGGGCACTGTTGGCACTGCCGCCCCAGAGCCCCCAGACAGAAGCACCAGAGACGGCATAATTATATACCCTGAACTCATCTATGCGACCATTGAACAAAGGATCTGAAAACTGGCTTTTACCTATATAGTTTCGCACTGAATTAAGGTCAGTTGGGTTAATGGTCACACTGCTATTAGTTGACACCGGCTTACCATTAAGATAAAGCGTTGCCACATCTCCCCGTAATACACCTGCAATATGTAACCACTGGCCCGTCGGCATAGTGGTTGCATAGCTCACAGCCTGTTCAGCATTACCGTTTTTAATTGCCAGCCGCATTACACTGCCGGTACTCGGCGTAAGAAAGAAATATTGATTGGTACCAGTACCAAAATCAAACACTCGCTGCCAGGCACCGCCGCCGTTCCAATATACCCAGGCAGCAATGGTAATATCTTCACTGGCATTCACATTGGCAGGCAAAGACAAATAAGTATCTGAACCATTAAAACTCAAAGCATTGCCAGACTTACCGGCAACATAACTGCCCGCACCACTAAGCACCGCAGTATTACCCCCGGCACTATCGGTCAGATCACCATCAAAAGACCAGTGCCCTGCTCTGGCCTTGACAAACACCCTGACCATAGATTCATCACTTGCACCATATTGATCTGTAACCCGGAAAGTGAAGATATTTTCACCCTTATCACTATTGTCTGGTGCACCAGAGAGAATGCCTGCTGAAGAAACATTGAGCCAGGCTGGACCAGATACCCGGGTATATGTCAATGTACCATTATCTGGGTCAACGGCATAGTCAGTCAGACTCACTCCGTTATAAGCAACGGCTTCTGTTGCATCGGGCAACTTAATTGACTTTCCCAGCTCAGGAGCAGCATTAGCACTGCCAGCCCACAATGACCAAATATCCGCTCCTGATATGGCATAATTATATATACGAAATTCATCAATACGCCCATTAAAAAGCGGGTCAGCAGAAAACTGACTCTTGCCTATATAGTTGCGATCCGGGTCAAAATCACGAGTGTCTATAGTAAAGCTGGTATTATTAGCCGCTGGCTTTCCATTTACATACAATGTCGCCACATCGCCACGCAAAACCGCAGCCAGATGCACCCACTGGCCAGTGGGTAATTTCGTAGCATAGTTAACCACCTGCTCAGCATCGCCATTTTTTATCGCCAGACGCATTAAACTGCCATTACTGGGCGTAAGAAATAAATATTGCTCTGAACTGGTACCAAAATCAAAGATCCGCTGCCAGGAACTGCCGCCATTCCAATATACCCAGGCCGCAACCGTAAGATCTTCGCCATCTGCCACACCTGTTGGCAAAGTAACACTTGTATTACTACCATTAAAGGCCAGAGCTGTACCAACCTTGCCAGAGACATAACTGCCCGTACCATTCATTACACCATTATTACTGCCAACACTATCAGCCACATTTCCATCGAAAGACCAATGCCCTACCTGCTGAGCCAATATCAGCCTGGCCGGACGACATGAAAGAGCACCGTTATTGAGAACACAATAATACGAACCAGCATCTGCCGGCTCGATCCTGTTCAGTTTCAATACCGATGTAGTTGCACCTGACACCTTTGCATTGTTCACCAAAGCGGTAGCATTTCCTGTCTTATACCATTGATAGCTTGATGCCAGAGGCGCTACCAGGCTAAATACCGCCTGCCCCCCTTCTGCCACAAATGCATCTTCTGGCTCATCCACCACCGATAGCACTCCCATATCGGTCTGCAATGCCGCCATCACCTGTGTAGCCCGTATCCTGCTTACAAATGAATCTTCACTATCGTAGTTCAGACCCCAGGGCCAGAAATGAACATAGTCGCCATGTATCGAACCGGTAAGACCATAGGGACTATTAAATTCGCCGCCTTTCTTATTGGCATAGTAACCCTGCCAGATGCCGCTTACCATATTGACACTCCAGGCGGACAACTGCCCAACACCCAGAGTGTGACCTATCTCGTGCATAGCCACACGCGTGCTACGACTGCCGCCAAATGTAATATCGCCATTCCAACTGGCCTGAGCCGTAGGCACACCGGCGTTATAATATATCCTCAAATGTTTATTCACTGAGCAATGCTTATTGAATATCTTTACTGCCTCATTCACCGAGTTTTCTATGGTTGTACGCAAGCCAGTTTCAACACCATCAAGATGAAATGTATAGGTTATGTCTGCACGCAACTCTACTGCCACCCCAATGAATATAAAAGCCAGCAATACTACACGCCCTGCTGACTTACCGGCTTTCATGAAATAACTCAACATAATTCCTCTTCCTTCCTTATATTTGATTTTTAACAGCTCTCTTTAATAAAAACAGCGTTAAAATACTACTTTCGTATTATGGTTACTTAATATAAAATATTGGTTATAAAGCCCTTGCAAGCTCATTCTCTTATTTTTATTATAATCAATATCTTTGTTTTCCATTGCCCAATTCAGTCATTTACCGACCTTAATTGACGATGAATTTGTTTTTTATGGCAGAATTAACCACTTTTATCAAACTTAATGGCCAAAAACCGTCTTTGGCCACTGCCTGACAACTAATAACCATACTCCGACTTGCCCCCGGCAATAGACTTTACCGTAACATCATTATCTGCTACGATAGATACTGATTTAACCATATTAAATTAGACATACCTATAATTTTGAGAACTATCATGACCGAAAAGCCAGGCCCAGAGCCTTTAAAATACACTTCAAATATAATTACTATAGCCGATAGTATCGCCTTTTTTATTATTACGGCAGTGGTTTTATGCAGATTGTTCATTTCCGAAAGCCTGTTCCAGAATCTGCCCCATCCCGGGCAAAATATCGGCACAGGCATACTTGGCTTTGGTTCTGCCGGGCTTATGCTCTCGTTTAATATGCTGACTTTATTGGCTTGTGCCCTTTGGGTGGCAATAAGATTTTACACTCAAAAACTCATCTGGCACAAAACTCTGCTTTGCCTGCCAGGATTGCTCCTACTGACCGCCGCCATGATATCTGTTTCCTGTGCCTCCAATTTTCATCTGGCATTTAATGACTCGCTCAATCTTATCTCTGCTTTTGCCGTTTGCCTGATAATGCCGCAATTACTAATTGCATCGGAAAATAAGCGTAAATTCCTGCTTATTTTCATACTCGCTCTGGGCAGCACACTTTCTATCCGCTGCTATCAACAGAAGCATTATGAACACGGCGAAAATATTAAGGCCATGCAAAGCAATTACAATGAATTCATGCTGGCCAATGGCCTTGAACCTGATTCCTGGCAGGCATACCAACTGGAAGAAAGAATATTAAGTATGGACACTGGCGGCTATTTCCCGATCAGTAATACTGCCGCTTCTTACTTATTGCTTACTGTCGGAGCGGCCCTGGCCCTTGCAATAAGTGGCGGCAAAAAGGCCTTATTGTGTGGTCTGGCAACTTTAATCCTACTGACCTATGGCATATATCTCACTGATAGCACAGGTGGTAAATCAGGATTAGCTCTCCTTGTGCCTGCAACTGTGCTCTTTGGACTGCTTATGCGAATTAATAACAGGCCTTTGCTTTTCGGCGGTTTTATCGTCATATTAATTGCCGGTATCGCAGCAGTTACTTCCTATGGCATATTATATGACCGGCTGCCAACTTCCAACCTCTGGATACGCTGGCAATACTGGCAGGCAACAGTAAAGATGATTGCCGACCACTGGCTCACAGGTGTTGGACCACTTAACTTCGGCTCATACTACCCCATTTATATGAACCCTACTTCACCTGAACTGGTAAAAGACCCACATTGTGTAGCCCTGTCAATATTCAGTCAGTGGGGTATAACAGGTTTTATCGCTATGGTCTGGGCAACTCTGGCCGTAGTCTGGCAAATGCTCAATCCTGAACCTGCCAGCATAAACATAAAAACAACAAAACCGGAAAAGTTAAAACCGGTCTCTTTTTTAACACTGACACTTGGACTAACTGCCTGCTCTGTTGCCGTTCAGATGCTCTCACAAGATGAGACAGGCGGCAAACTGATGCCTGAGGCAGTTTTCTATATTATATTCACTCGCTCTGGCGTGTTTATGTCAATGATGATAGCTATCTGGTATTTCCTTTTCCGACTGAATATTATTGAGACCATATTTCAAAACCGGCGTAGTCAGGCGGCACTATTTGCCTCACTGGCTGTTTTCGCACTGCATAACTGTATTGACTTTGCCTTTTTCACACCCGGCGTAACACTACTTTGCGCCCTGACAGTTGCATTGCTTTTGGCATTAAAAAACTCGGACACACCTGGCTCAATATATACTGTGACAAGCAGGAAGTACTCAACTTTAGTGGCAACAGTAATATTAATCGGGGTTTCAGCAAGTTGGTTTTATGCTGGCAGGCATATCTATAATAACGAAAAAATGCTCAACCTGGCCGCTCGCTATGCCATCAATGCCGGTGACAGTGGCCAGCCGGGACTAATAGAACAGGCCGCTGCTTTTGCAATTAAAGCATCAGAAACCCACCCCGGCGACCCTACCGGCTATAAATATGCCGGCGAACTTTATGCCGCTCTTTGGCATAATACAAAGCCAAAAGATGATAACATCTTACACAGAGCCTTAAAATATCTCGATCTGGCAATAAAAACCGACCCGGCTAATAGCTCCTGCTACCAGCTCGCCGGCAATCTTCACCGCGACAGAGCCAGCCATAGCTCAGGCGTCGAAAAATACAATGCATTACAATTAGCCATAAACTACTATAATGAAACACTAAAACGCTACCCGGGAAATTCCGATGTTATGCTTCATCTGGCCGAAATATTACAGGCAACAGACCAACAGGAAAAAGCCAGAGAACTGGCCAGAAAATCGCTCGAGATCGAACAAGGATGCCTCAATATGCAGTCTGAACTATTCCCTCATCGAAAACACCTCTATCCCCGCATGGATATCTCTCTTCAGCTAAAAGCCAAAAATATGCTGGATAGTAAATGACTGCCATACCTCTTTAACCTATTCCTGATAAGAAAATAACCACTTACAAACAAATGTTCGGCCAAGAGTTGTACTATAGTAACAATTTATTATCACTAACTACTGCCCTAACTATCAAAAACATTACTCATTACAGGTCATTAAATTAGTAAAATACTGTTCAATAAAACCTAAAGCATGAATTAGCAAGAGGTTGAAAAGATATGCACCAGACCTTATCTGATACCCAGGCAGAGAGCAAAAAGAAACATATGAATTTTCTGCAACATTGAAAAAAAATCGTGCATTGCCTGCCAAAATGTTGTATATTGCTTATGGAAAACAATACTTTTTTTCAATGTTGCATGTCGGCTCAGGAAGTAATTCTTGAGTCGACTATTTTTTTACCTATCCGTCCCGACTGAACAATTTATGACGGATCACACACTCTGACATTGTGTGTCTATAACCTGAGCATCATATTGTCTTGACTGCCTTATTGCCAATAGGACACATCCCTGACATTGCACTTTTTTGCCCAGACATTATAATACGTCTCCAGCTCAGCCACAATCTCAGGGTGAACATCTGCCAGATTATTTGTCTCCGAACGATCTGTATCTATGTTATATAGCTCCCAGGTACCTTTTGCCAAAGCAACTATTTTCCAATCACCCTTCCGACAGGAACGGTTCCCCTCATGCTCTATGCAAATTGTCTCATGGCCCTGACGGGTACCAGTCTGGAAGATCGGCAAAAGACTTAAACCTTCCAGCGGAGTAATAGCGTTGCCATTATAAGTCTCAGGGTACTTAGTATTGGCCGCATCCAAACAGGTTGCCATAATATCAACAATATGCCCCGGCTGATCGGTAATCATACCGTGTTTTTTAATACCGGCAGGCCAGTTAGCTATCAGACAGGTGGAAGTACCGCCTTCATGCGTCCAATGTTTATACATTCTGAATGGGGTATTGCTCACATTGGCCCATGACCTGCGATATGCAGTATCAGAATCAGGATTACCAATACCGCTTCCTATAGTATTATTATAAGCCTCTGCACAGGCACCATTGTCGGCAAGGAACATAATCAGAGTATTATCTCTGACGCCCAGCTCATCAAGTTTTTTAAGTAATCTGCCTATATTCTGATCCATAGCATCTATCTGAGCAGCATAAACAGCCATACGAAGGTCCATCTGGTCCTGGTTGACATTATCCCAGTTGAGCACCTCAGAATCAGAATCAGACAACTGCCAGTTCTGATCAAGCAAACCCATTTTCTTCATGCGTTCAAATCTCTGAGCCCTAATGGCAGACCAGCCGCCAGCCTGCTTGTACTTACCCTGATATTTAGCTATATCCTGCGGCTTGGCATGTAATGGCCAGTGTGGCGAAGTAAACGGCAGATAAAGAAAGAAAGGATCCTTATCATCAGCAACTTTTTCCACATACTCAATAGCATAATT
>JAFGDI010000134.1 GCA_016932145.1 Sedimentisphaerales bacterium | reverse complement strand
GGTTATCTGTTTTATGTATTCTTATCTGGTGGTTTTAAGTCTTGACAGATATTGAGTTATATCGTGGATATTGTCCTGTGGTTATTATATCTACAGTGTATTTATTATTTGTTTCATTGAATTTTAAATCTTAATATTCAGTAGCGTATAGTTTAAGATTTGTTGATACATGGTGTTTTGTGAGCGATGTAATTTGAAAAATAATGTAAATTCTAAAAAAGGTTCAGGCTCAGTAGCCAATAGCCCAGAGAGCTTTAAGCTCAAAATTGAGTCATTGGAGTTTCGCCAGTTGCTTAGTGCTTCTGGCTGGGATGTAGTTTTGCTTGATGAAACTCTTGGTGATTCTCAAATGCTTATCGATTCAACTGATGCAGATGCTGTGGTTTATTTTAACCCTGTATCTGAGTCTCCGTTGGATGTTCTGGACCGGGTAAGTGATCTGGCAAAGTCAGTTAACGAATCTATCGACTCTCTGACTATTTTATCTCATGGTAGTGAGGGTGGGTTCATTTTGGGTAATGAGATGATCTCAGCAGGCAATGTCTCATCTCTTGAAACCAGTTTCAGATCTCTTGCTCGTAGTTTAACTGATAACGCCAGTATCTTTATTGCCTCGTGTAATGCCGGGGCTGGTGCTGGTGGTCAGTTGCTTCTTGATGAAATAGCTTTTTATACCAGTGTCAATGTATATGCTTCTGATGATATTACCGGAGCCAGTGGTGATTGGGTGTTGGAGGCAGCTTCTTTTGCCAGCCCGTATGCAAATGTAAGTCCTTTTAATCAGGCACTGCTTGCTGAATATCAGCATGATCTGGTATTTACTGATAACCTTCTCGAAAATGCTGAATTTGAAGAACCAGATATGGGCCATATATCCAATGACTGGAGTCTGATACCTGGCTGGAACAGTGATGGGGTTACAACTGATTCTGGTGTCCAGGAAATGTTTCCCGGGCAGGGTTATTCCGCTGTTATCAGAGATATTGACCCAAGTTTCTATCAGACTACCACAACTGCTATTGCCGCTGGCGAAGTATATACCCTTAAGTTCAGGGCTACTGACACCTGGACTGACATTGAATGTAATGGTTCAAATGATCCAGGTAATGCTGTCATAAACGCTACGATCTATTATGAAGATAATGGGGTAAGAGTTCCCTTGTCTTCGTATTCTTTTGGTCAGTTAAGGAGTTCATTTACCTTACTTGAACCTTCTCAATATGTTATAACATTTGACACTGCTGATAATCCAGCCGCTATCGGAAAAAACATTGGTGTGGAGTTTGATAATGTAACTCCCAGCCCGGTACCCAATCTCAGTTGGATCATGATCGATGATGTCAGTCTTACACCAGAGAGTAATACTGACCTTAGCAGCGAATTTTTCAATGTGGGCGACATTAATCCGCTTAACCTTACCACTATTAATGATACTGTTAATGGTGTTGCCGTGAATTATGATATTGTCAGTAACAACGGGCATTACTTCCAAAAACATTCCGATACAGTTATTACAAATTCGGCATTGAAAGATATCTTTAAACTTACTTCAGACACATCTGTTCAATATATGAATCTTAATGCCAGCGATCTTCAGGCTCAGATAGATCTTTCCTGGCAAACAACAGATCAGTCTGTATATTTGGTATTAACAGATATTGATCTTGAAGTTGATATAGTTACCTTGCAGGATAATTTGGGGAATCCACTTGAAGCTTACTCATATCTGGGTACTTACGACCCGGCTTCTGAGGCTAATGCCAGTCCTCGCTATAATTATGACCCGGTAACCGGTGTGTTTAATAATACGGTGAACGAATGGACAGGAGAATACTTCAGTGTATTCGATATTAGCGGCCTGGAAGATATTTCAATTCTGGCTGGCGGCACACCAGGAGCTAATACCAGTTTCTATGGTTATGCAGTCTTTGTCGTAGATTTCTGGGGGCCAGATGCCACAAATGATACTGCTTCAACTAATGAAGATATTGCTAAAGTTATCAATGTCTTTGCCAATGACTCAGATGCTGATGGTAATGGATTATCAATCAGTGCAATGACTGATCCTGCCCATGGTGTTATCGTTGATAATGGTAATGGTACAATTACTTATACTCCAGATGTAGATTATAATGGAGCTGATAGTTTTACTTATACCATAATTGACAATGAGGGCAGTGCCAGTACTGCAACCGTAAATATAACTGTCAATGCTGTAAATGACGCGCCGGTTGGTACTGATGATGAAATTATTGTATCTGAAGATCATTCATTTACTTCTGGTAACTTGCTTGCCAATGATATAGATGTTGATAACGATGTGTTTATAATATCTGGTGTTACTAATGGCACTTATGGCAGTGTGGAAAATAATGGAAATGGCACAATAACCTATACACCAGTAGCTAATTATAACGGTGTAGATAGTTTTACTTATACCATAACTGATGTGCATGGTGCTTCTGATACTGTGACGGTATCGGTAACGATTAATCCGGTTAATGATTCGCCTCTGGCCGTGGGCGACAGTTATTTACTTAACGAAGATGAAACAATTATTATCGATGATCTGCTTCTTGATTGCTTTGATATTGAAGGTGAAACCCTCGCGATTATTAGTGTTTCTGCCGCAAACTTTGGTGTAGTGGTTATAAATGATGATAATTCTCTTAGTTATACTCCTTTACTTGATTTCAACGGTTCAGATAGTTTTATTTTTACTATAAGCGACCAAAGTGGTGCTATAGCATCGGCTGTGGTGGAGCTTAATATTCTTCCAGTTGAAGATAGTCCTCTAGCCGTAACTGATAATTTATCTTACACTGGAAATCGGTTAATTATACCTGACTTGCTGGCAAATGACTATGACCCGGATGGTGATCAGATATTTCTGGTTTCTATTGATAATCCAGAACATGGTTATCTGACCTCTGACCATTTAGGCCGTACCGTATATGTTATGCATAATAGCTATTATGGCACGGAGGTGATTACTTATTATATATCTGATGCCAACGGTAATATTGCTCAGGGACAGTTACTAATTATAAATAATAATACACCTGTTCTCAGACCTGATAATCCTCCAATAGTCCAGCCAGATTATACGGCCGATAGTGATAACATTTCAGATGCGTCAGATAGCTCAGTGGAAATTATAGATACTAATGATATTGTTACAGATGATACTTATGTTAATACTGAAGCAGATATTTCAGTGGATCAGGATTTTTCAGATCTGCCTGCCGACGATGATCCTGCTATAGATGCTCCTGTGCTTCCGGATAGTAGCAATTCTTCTATATCTGAGACAATAACACTGCCTGGAATTATCTCGGATGATATCAATATAAACAGACCGGCAGATAGTCCTGAGATCAATACGAATAATACGCCAACAGCGTCTGATAACCAGTTAACCTTTAGCACTGACAAAAAACATCCTTCAATCACAGATAATACAATTCTCACACAGGCCAATAGTGTTAGCAGAGAGAATGATATGTCACTGGAAGATGACGGTGTTCAGCAAGACAGTTCGCAAGAAGATATGCAACCTGAGGACTCTGAAAACATTCAAGAAAATGCATCTGAAAATAGTAATAGCCAAAGGGGGGGAAGTTCGGGAAAAGATCAGGTTATGAGTTCTTTCTGGGAGCGTGCTGCTAATGAAAGTAATAAAATTACTCTGGTAAAAGACACGGGCATGGCCATAAATATTGCAGATGAAGATATGGTTAAAAAGGCAGATATTGCCTTAATAATGTCTGATCTGGGACTTGTTGCCGGGTTAGATGATGATGTGGTAATAAGTCCGATGCAGGACGAACTTACTGCTGTTGTTCTTAACAGGCAGGTTAGTAGCTTTAGTAATTCAAGCGATAGCTATAAGCCAGAATCTCTGGAGTTGCCAGAAATGGATGTAACTCTGGTTGGTGGAGCTGTCACCTCGGTGGCAGCTGGCGTTGCTCTGGCTCAGAGCGGTATTTCTCTTGCAGCAGTATCTAAATCTTATGCTATTATTACTGCCATAGACCCTACGCCACTGATTAAAAGCCTTACTCTTTCGGCAGGCAGTTCTGCCATGGCTGGACTTAATGCTCTCTCAGTAGATAAGGCTATCAAGTAGTGTTATATATATTATTATTTATCTGGCAGAAATATAGTTGCCGGGTCGGTGGCTGGTTTGTTTTTTGTTCTGGTTGGGTTTACTAAATCTTCATCGCTGAGGAATTGATATTGGCCTTTGTGTTTTTGGGCCAGATCCTGTAATTTGCTCTCGTTGGAAATACTGCCGCAGAGGATGATATTTATTGCAGCGGGAGATTGCAGATGCTGCTGGGCGGTTGCCAGCACGGGCGTTATAATGTCGGCATCGAAATCGCCATCAGTGAATAAGTAGATAAGGTTCGGGGCCTGGTGATCGAATGTCTGGCTGCCAAACCCGGCGTGAATGGCATTGAGCAGGGGGCGCCAGGGCTCAATACCGGGATTATTTCGCCGGACATCTGCCGTAGCAATGAAATCTATGGCCCGCTGGCGATTGCCCTTACTGGCACGGGTGAGTTTGCCCGGGGCAAATATTTCCGGGTTTTCATTGCAATAGAAAATGATCTGGAAATACTGGTCCGGATCCAGTTGTGCAATGGAATCGCTCAGCTCCTTTTTAATATACTCTATGGCCATTATCATACTGCCGGATATATCAACCAGATAGCAGATACGCCGGCCTTCGCCGCTCAGGCCAAAGAACCAACTGCGAGATGGACCGACAGAGCGAAAGGCTGCCGGCTCGCCGCTTTCTGCCGGCTTTTCGATCGTTATAGCTGAGATATTGCCCGCCTGAGCCATAACGGCAGTGAGATCGTGCTTTGCCAGCGGTAATGGAGCTGATTGCCAGGGCAGGTCCTGGATCGGAGCCGGGGCCGGCTCCTGGAGCTGAGCGGCCGGCGTAACTGATATTATTTTCGCCGGCGGAGTATTATCTGCCTCTGGCCCGATGCCTTTGCCCGTGGTAAACAGTAAGGCCAGGATTATAGCCAGATGCAAAACCGCTGAGAGTATCCAACTGCCTTTATTACTGCTTTGCGCTGTGTTTGCTGCGTTCCTTTTCATATTTATTTGGTAACTGTTCACAGTCCTTACATAGATTGCAAAGTCAACTATCAACTAAATTGTTTAGTAACAAGTAATAAGTAACAAGTAACAAGAAATAAGAAATAAGCACAGGTGTCGCTTTGCGACCTTATTTAAAGGCTTCGCAACTGAAAGATGAGCTGTTTTCTGGCTTGTCTTTGCTATGGCTTGCCATAAAATCAGAAAGCTTCGAGCGGAGCGAGAATCGAGAGCTTATTTCTTGTTTCATATTTCTTATTACTTCTTTCGTGAACGATTACCTTGTGTCTCATTTCTTGTTACTATTGACAGTGTGAACAGTTACTTACCTTTTACCTTTTTACCGCATCTGCGTTTAGCTGTTCTTCTTCTTCGGCTGGCTCTGGCTCTGGCGAAAGGGTGATTTCCGGTTTAATGCTGTAGCGAAGCTCAGAGGGAGTATCCTGCTGTTTTAACGGCTCCATGTCGCGACCTTCGCGCATTTCGCTATTGGACCTGGTACGCTGGTCATTGGTCATATTCAAAAACTCTTCCGGTTCCTGCAAGATATGAGGGGTGAGGAAGATGATCATTTCTATCTTTTCCCGCTTTTTACTGGTATGTTTGAACAGCAGGCCAAGTAAAGGAATGTCGCCCAGGAATGGCACTTTCTCTTCCACTTCATTGATCCGGTCGCCGGTGAATCCGGCCAGACATACCGTCTGACCATTCTTTATACGCAGATTAACCTTTGCTTCCCGTTTATTAATGATCTGGGGTTTATAGCTCTCTGATATCTGGAAGGTTTCAGTGCTGATATCATCTACGGACTGGAGTATTTCCAGAGAGACATAGTTATCAGGATGTATCTGGGGCTTGACCTTTAGTCGTGTGCCGATATCTTCATATTCCACCTTGCTCATATAGGCCTGTTCATATCGAGTTTCTATGCTCTTGAGTATAGGCACTTTATTTCCCAGCGATATCTCGCCTTCGATATTGTTCTTTGTTACCAGATGGGGGCGGGAAACTACATCTATATTGCCATCGGTTACCATGGCCTTCAGGCTCAGCTTGAAATCTTCATCGAGCACTTCATAGGATAAGCCCGGAATACTGCCAAAGCCATCAAAGGCCGAGCCGACAGTATAGTCGCCATTAGCATAATTAAACTGCACTCCGGATTCATTGAGTTTGCTCTTATTGACCTGAGTTATAAATACCTCAATATAGACCATCTTTTCAGCTACATCGAGTTGACCCACCATCTGCATGATCTTGGGGAAATTGCGGGAAAAGGTATATACTATCAGGGCATTTCTTATCTCATCGGCCACGATGGTATATTCGCTTTCGCTTACCAGGGCCAGCGATTTACTTATTCTGCCCAGCAGGCTTTCATCGACCAGGCCAGAGCGGCTCAGGGTGTCTTTAATCTTATCGGTACTCAGGTCGGCATTGCCCGCCTTGACATTTTCTTCCTGCTGCTCGGCGGGCACTTCCTGTTTGGCTTCCCGGTATATCTGGTTGAGCAGATTAGTAATGTCTTTGGCATTGGCATAGGCCAGCGGAATGAAACGAAGCTCCTTCTGGTCAATGTCGAATTTGTTCTTTAACTCATCTATTATCTGAAAGATAGTCTCATCCTGAGTCTCTACAGTGAGGATATTGTTCTGCTCTTCTATTGCTATGTATTTATCTTTCAGATTGGGATTATTGGCCATAAGGTTCTGAAATGCTTCGGCACTGATATAGTTCAGGGTTATGTATTTCTGGATCACTGGCGGGCCGGCCGGGGTAAGGTCCAGCTCTTCTTTGATAACCTTTTCCATATCATCTATGACAAAATCAGGACCTTCTATTACTATTTTTCGCTGTTTGGGGTGCTTGGTTATCTTATATACCTTGCGTGCCCTTTCTTCTGCGGTGGCATTAGGGGCAGCCAGATATACTTCGCGCAGATAAGTTATCATTTCATCAGTAACGGCATTATTAACATCGACGCTTCTGATCACTATCTCGGGCATATTGGCCTGCAGGAGCGAGGAAACATCACTGCCGGGCAGTGGTGTTTGTTCTGCGGTTCTGGTCTTGACCGGCTGACCTAAGGGTATATCAATTTCCGACAGGTACGACTGGATCTCTTTTATGACCTTTTCCGGTCCTCTTACTATTATTGAGTCGCCATTAGGGTGCGGCTCGATCAGGCTGGGCTTCTGATTCTTTTCGCCCTCGGTGCCAGTGGTCATAAACCGCTTTTTTAAGATCTCAACTGCCTGATCCGGCTTGAGATGATTCAATTTTATTACCTGATCTATGTCCTGTATCTGAATTATGCTAATTATCTGGCCATTGGCTATCGCTTTGCGATTCTGTTTCTGTAAGACCTCATTTAACAGTACCATCATGCCCGATACATCAACTTTTTCCCGGCTTATCAGTGTTATGGGTCCCGACACCAGGTCTATGCCATCAAATTGTACATGATAGGTCTCTGACAGCATCTGGAACAGCTGTTTAGGCTCAAGATCCGGATAATAGCAGCTTGCCCTTACGGTTGATTCGCTGTTTACAGCAGGTTTTTCAGTCTCCTGACTGCAAACTATTGCTGGAAAAAGAAATACGGAAAATAACAGGCCTGTCAATAATACTTTGATCTTCATTTATTCGGTCTCCTGTGTCGGGTTGTCTTTGGTATATATGTATCATATTCACACATATTTAGCAAGATATTTGTCTTTCCCGGGACTCGTCTTTAATAGTCGATAAAAAATCCTTGTCTTAATCTCATCTGGCAGCTAAAATCTTACGGTTATTATTCTTAAATGAGATTTGTGCTTTGTGCGCGTTTTCGCTAAGAAAGAGAGGCCAGAAATATGCAAGTTGGCGAACCGAAAATTGAAGTAACCCATCACGATGGCATCGTCCAGGTAGAACTTCTCAAAGAAGAGATACTTGATGAGGCGGTTATTACCTCTATTACTGATACTATTCTGAAATTGATAGATGATAATCAGGGGCTTAATCTGCTGGTCAGCTTCCAGAAGGTTAAACACTTCAGCTCCAGTGCTTTAGGTATGCTTATCAGAATTCATAAACGGATCGAAGAGGGCAATGGCAAATTGCGTCTGTGCAATATTAACCCTGCTCTTTATGAGATATTTGTCATTACCAAACTCAATAAGCTCTTTATGATCTTTGAAAAGCCAGATCAGGCGATCATGAGTTTTGACAGATAATACTCCTTCGTGTAACACTCTATTGGAAAAGTATTTATACCGCGTATGAATAGCTGTACCTCACTTTTATCTATTATGACAGACAGACAATACATAGAATTAACCGTTGCCAGTAACCTGGAGGAGGTCAGGGGGGTGGAAAACCAGATACTCTCTGCTGCCGGGGATATTGGTTTTAATGCTGCCGATATGTTCGCCATTCGGCTTTGCCTGGAAGAGGCCTTAACTAATGCCGTCAGGCATGGTAATGGCGGCGATAACTCCAAACTCGTTAAAGTTAAGTATTTTCTCTCGCAGGCTTTACTGGAGATATTCGTGGAAGATCAGGGTAAAGGGTTTAACCCGGGTGATGTGCCTGACCCCAGGTCTCAGGAAAATATCTCCCGGCCGGGCGGCAGGGGACTGCTGCTTATGAATGCTTACCTTGACCAGCTTGACTATCTTGGAAGAGGTAATATAGTACGAATGATTAAAAAGAGGAGCGTTTAGTTCACTCATGAGTGATTTTCATATAAATATTTCTAAAAATGGCTCTGCTTCTGTCGTTTCGCTTATCGGTCAGGCTGATATGATGGAAATTGAGCGACTGGACAAGGCCTTTAACCAGATCATTGACCAGCAGGGCGGTAATATCATCGTTGACCTTTCCGGACTTGATTTTATTTGCAGTGTCGGGCTTAGTTCTCTGATAAGGGCCTACCGTAAATGTAATGCCGCCGGGACACATTTTGTACTCTGCTCTGTTCCGGTTATGATTCAAAGGCTGCTGAATACCACCCAGCTTGATAGCTTTTTTGTGCTTTATGCTGATCAGAACACTGCTTGTTGTCAGCTTAACGGCTAATAGAAAAATAAGGTAAGAAAGAGAGATAATTGTGCCTGCCAGAATC
Organism: Sedimentisphaerales bacterium; assembly: GCA_016932145.1. Lineage (GTDB taxonomy): Bacteria > Planctomycetota > Phycisphaerae > Sedimentisphaerales > SM23-30 > JAFGDI01. The sequence goes on along the minus strand of JAFGDI010000134.1, from coordinate 4,436 downwards.
CCTTTTATATTTTCCTGTATCTTTGTCATAGCCTTGTCTTTTTTGACTGGCTGTAAGAGTTCACCTTCTGCCACGCAACCGCTAAAGCCTACCTTTGAGCAGGTTTTTGAGCTGGAAAGTAATAATAAAGTTACGATCAAGCCCCTTGATGAGCAGACTATTGCCTCGCTCAGAGAGGTGAAATACCCGCAATGGCTGCCTGTTATCGAAAATGAAGGGCTCAGAAAGTGGGAGGGTATTATTATCCACCATTCGGCCTCCGATTTTGGCGATGCTACCACTATGGACAGATGGCATAAAGAGCAGGGGCTTGATGAGCTGGGCTATCATTTTGTTATTTGCAATGGCATAAATGCTATGGCTAAAAGAGATGGTGAGGTCGAGGTCGGCTACCGCTGGATGCAGCAGAAGCACGGCGCTCATTGCCGGGTTAGTGTAACTGATGATAATCACTGGAATGAGCATTATATTGGTATTTGCCTGGTAGGAAACTTTGAGAAGAATGTGCCTACCGAACAGCAGTATAAATCGCTGGCAAACCTGATCGAATTCCTCAGCGACCGATACGGCATAACCCCCGATAAGATCGTCGGGCATAATGAGGCTGAAAATGGCGGGACACTCTGCCCGGGTAAAAAGTTCTCCTGGCAGAAAATTGGGTTAGGCAGGTGATAATATGGCTTCAGGCGATTATTCAAAATTTCAGCAAAAGGTTATAAATAACTACTATCAGAATATTGATGCCATCTCTATTCAGCGGCTTCAGGAGCTTATTACTGAGCTTTATCTCGCTGAAACCGAAAAAAAGGCCGAGCAGCTCTGGCAGAGAGTTCATAAAGCTATGCTTAATGTCAAGGTCCACCCTGATATCATTAACCATATTATGACCCGAAGAGATGTCCAGGTTCTCGCTCGCAATGTCGAACAGTGGCAAAAGAAAAAGTAATCCAGACTATACCTCCAGGCTCTCCCGGGCACTCCCGTCGAGAGTAACAATTGCTTTCGTATTTAAGCAGGCTATGCCTGCAATATAAATCAGACAGTTTCGAGCGGAGCGAGAATCATGAGCTTGTTTCTTGTTACTTATTACTTGTTACTAAACAGTTTAGTTCACAGTTAACTCTGCAATCTATGTAAGCACTGTGAACGGTTACTTGCTTTCTTGCTGCTTCCCCTGATTTTATTCTGGACAAAACAGGGCTCTTTAGTCGATAATTCCATCCATGGACAAAGCTGAACTATTAAAATTTTATCACGATCTGGGCGTTTTCGCTCAGTCGCTGGCCTATTATTTCTTTGCCTCTGTTGCCGGGCTGGCTATTATGACCGGCATGTTGGCTGAGCCGGTCGTCAGGCATTATGCCGACTCGAACGCCCTTAATATTCAGCAGTTCAAAATTGACCAGCTGCGTGATAAGAGAGATCAGCAAAACGAATTACTACGCAGACTGGATAATGCCGAGATCGTCAAAAGGGCGGCTAAGGCCAATCTCAACTTCGTCAGCTCACCTGATGAAAAAGTTGGCCATGAAGACTTTAACGCTCTGCTCAGCAACTGGCCCGAAATGGCTCAGGCCCTCGAAAAGGTAGCACCCAAAGAACCCCAGCCCGTACACTACCCCTTCTGGTATAAATACTTCCAGTTCCTCGCCGACCACAAAGGCGAAAGAATGGCACTCCTGTCCTTCGGCGCCTGCCTGATAGTAATAAGCCTCACCTGCTTCGGCTCCAAAAAATACTGCTGATTTCGCAGCAAAATAGTAGCTTATAAGTAGGCCAGGCATCCTGCCTGACCCCTGAATTGACAACGCAGTTGGCAAGGTATGGTAATTTCCGCGAGGTTATAGCTGAGGTTGCTTCTGATGAGGAATAACAAATATGAGCTGACGACAACTGGCAGATTCAAAATGGATTTGCAGCTTTGCATAAAGAGGGGGCTTGTTGGCTGCTTATCTATTTTATAGAAAATGAGCTATTAACCTTGACCTTAACCAGAACAGGGACGCACAGCGATTTGTTCTGATTTTTTTTGTTTGAAAAGCAAATAGCCAGTCAGCACCGCAAAGGCACCGACTGGCTTTTACTTTTTACTTTTAACCTTTTTTACTTTTTACTGCTTAAGCATATCCTTCAGGTCGCCCTGTACATCGCCGGTCGGCTTGATACCGAAGTTTTCTACCAGTACATTGAGTACTGCCGGGGTTACGAAAGCTGGCAGTGTTGGTCCCAGGCGCATATTCTTGATGCCCAGGTGCAGCAGTGTCAGTAATACGCATACGGCTTTCTGCTCATACCAGCTCAGGACTATGCTCAGCGGCAGTTCGTTCACGCTACAGTTGAACGCACCGGCCAGAGCCACAGCGATCTGGATCGCGGAATAAGAGTCATTACACTGACCAATATCCAGTAAACGAGGAATGCCGCCGATATCGCCGAATTCCAGCTTATTGAAACGATACTTACCGCAAGCCAGGGTCAGGATAACGCAATCCTGCGGAATGGCTTCTGCCAGTTCAGTATAGTAATTACGGCCCGGCTTAGCACCGTCGCAACCGCCGATCAGGAAGAAATGCTTGATCTGGCCGGCCTTAACTGCATCTATAACCGTACCGGCTACACTCATTACCGCATTATGGGCAAAACCGATGGTAATGGTCTTTTCCGGTGCATCTTCGGCAAAGCCATCAGCGGCCAGAGCAGCTTCGATTACCGGACTGAAGTCTTTATCATCGCCAATATGTTCTACGCCGGGCCAGGCTACCAGACCGGTAGTAAATATCCGGCCCATATAGCTATCTGCCGGCTTCTGAATGCAGTTAGTAGTCATGAGTATCGAACCGGGGAATGCAGCAAATTCCTTCTGCTGATCCTGCCAGGCACCACCATAATTACCTACCAGATGCTTATATTTCTTTAACCCGGGATATGCCAGGCAGGGCAACATTTCGCCATGGGTATAAATATTTATACCTTTGCCCTGTGTCTGCTGACAGAGCAGGTCAAGGTCTTTCAGGTCGTGACCTGATACCAATATAGCTTTACCTTTAACCGGTGTAACTTTAACCACAGTTGGCTCTGGATGACCATAAACACCAGTATTAGCCTTGTCGAGCATTTCCATTACATGCAGGTTAACTTCGCCAACCTTAAGGGCCATAGCTACCAGCTTGTTAATATCTCTGCCGTCAGCAGTTGTCAGGAAGTTGAGAGCCTCAATGAAAAAGCCCGGCACTGCGTCGTCCTGTACACCCAGCACCATAGCATGATCTGCATAAGCTGCTGTGCCCTTTAAGCCATAGGTTATCAACTCTTGCAAGCCGGTAATATCCGGGCCCAGATCGCTGAGCTTTTTCGCTATACCGATCGCTGCTGATTCTTTTACCATCTCCTCGCGAGTCTGAGGAAACTTCCAATTATCTAATTCAGCTATCTTTTCAGGTGTTTGGCCTTTTTCTTTACATATATGCTCGTACATGGCCTTGGCATCAGCTATCATGCCTTCTCCCCATCTGATTATTTCTTCGAGCCGCTTGGGGTCAAAGTTTACATTAGTTACAGTTGTAAATAATGCCTCTATGACAAAGCGGTCAACATTTTCGTTCTTAACTCCCAATAATCTCGCTCTGTGGGCGTACATCGACACAGCTTTACTTACATAGATCAGAAGGTCCTGAAGATCTGATGTTTCCGGTGTCTTACCACATACACCACTTATGGTACAGCCTGTCCCTTTGGCTGTTTGCTCACATTGATAACATAGCATAATTTTTGCCTTTCCTTAATTTAATATCTGGTTCTGATAAACCCATTTTCCATTAACAGACCTGTATCAATATTCTCAACAGGCCGTTCACTACTATTACTTTTCTATTACTTCATTATTTCCAGCCAGATTCAGGTCGCTTAGCTTTTTGTCTGACAGGTGAAATTCAATCTCTTTTTGCAATGCTGCCAGATGACCACTTACCGGGCAGCGACTTTTCAGCGGACAACTAAAGCCCGGCAATAAGCACCGATTCAGCCTTACCTTGCCCTGTATAGCCTCTATTATCTCAATAAATGATATCTCATCAGGTGCCCGGCTAAGTTCATAGCCGCCCCTGGGGCCCTGTGTGCTCTTAACCAGAGATGTCTTGCTTAACTGCTGCAATAACTTACGCGCCAGTTCATAGGGCACATAATTATCCTCGGCCAGCTTACGCACCGACACGGGCAACTGGCCATAACTGCCAGTTAAGGCTGATACCAATCTGAAAGCATAGTCTGTATTTTTCCTGATTATATCCATTCTATATTATGTATCATACTATTATATAGGATTGCTTTAATCTCATTTTCCATTAAATAATAATTTTTAATTTTATCATTTCTATACTGGGATAATATCAGTCTCATTTAATTATGTCAAATTTCTTATGAAAAAAAACATAAAAATT
>JAFGDI010000133.1 GCA_016932145.1 Sedimentisphaerales bacterium | reverse complement strand
CTTGAACCAGGTTGTTGGTTTTGAATGAATAATCACAAGCGAGACGCTTGTGCTACTTCTTTCGTGAACAGTTACTTATCAGTTATATTCTAAACGGTCCAGAGCTGTTTGAGATAAACCAGTTTGTCAAAGGCTGGCTTAGGGTGCATTTCCGTGCTTGTCAGACCACCATTGGATATAATACCATCTTTCCTGTCTGCCAGATCCTGCCAGGTAATGGTATCGACAAAAGGCTTGCTCAGAGCAATTTTATAGAAATTCTCCAGCCATTGGGCTTGAATATCCAGACTCCAGGGTTCATGCCAGTAGCCGCTGGCACCCATCGCCTCACTATTATCACGCGAATCAGGCAGGCTGGGAACCTGAACTCCTGTAAGATGGATTATCTTGCCATATATTCCCAGTTTATCCAGCATTGATGAAATTTCCAGTAAGTCCCGGCATTGCATACCGCCGCCGCCCCGGCCAAAGGCCATACGCACAGAAATACCATCAAAAGCCATGCTCCCCTGACATATCATGTCAAGATAAACATGGGGAGGTATAGTTCTGGGGTTGCGACTGTAATATTCGCCCCAGGGTTCAGTAACTTCAACCAAAATAAGTGCCCGGGAAGCCGCCCTTTTAGCTGCCATAGATACCGTGCGGGTCATATCAAGCAATTGTTCAAAGCTGAAATTGAAAGAATTAACGGCATTAAGACCGCTGCATACTTCCCAGGCCTGAACTTTGCCGTTATAACGCTCTACCATAGCACCGACAAAATCGTAGGCCATGTCCCGAACTTGTTCAAAATCATTTTCCCAGATATAAAGCCAATCGGGAATTGCCGTAGGAGAAAATCTCACCAGCGGACCAACTTTAATTGCTATTTTATTATCAGATAACCACTTAACCCAATTGTCAAGCTCGCCAAAACAGCGTTCCTGCTCTTTGGGTTCTATCTGACGCCAGCTAACCGGAATAGTCACGAAATTAAAATTATCCTTGATGTATTCCAAATATTTTTTGTTATTGAACTGGGCCATATCAATAGTACAGCCAAAAGCATGTTTGCCCAGCCGCTGACTTTCAAATCGTTTCTCCAGGAACATCTCAGCATGGGAAAGTGCCATCGCCTCACCAACTTCTACAGCCTGAGACAGGGCCTTACCCGCCAGAGCAGATGCCGCTTCGGGTTCATCAAGATGGCATAAGGCCTCAATAAAACTATCCAGAGAAGAATCGAGCATATCGTGCTGCTGGCCGGTCAGTGCCAGATTGCACATCTGCCATTCTTCCCGCTTTTGATTGAGCCGGAGCAGCTTACCGCGTGCCAGCTCCACTGCCAGATTAAATGGCTTTGTCCTTTCAGGAAGACGAGTAGTCTGTATTACGAGCTTCCCGGCTTTATCGACATCCCAAAGCGTGGAAAGACCAACAGTTACATCTGTATTATTTCTTATGCCAATAAGCTCGCCATTAGCAAACTTTATCTGTGCACGAACCGGCACTTCATCCTGAGCAAAAAACAGGGTTGAAGGGAGATCAAACTCCGAGGCAGGTTTTCCTTTTTGATAAACTTTATATAACATTGCAAATCTGTTTCAAGGTGGGCATTATCAGGTTAATAATTCTACAGCATTTCCAAACTCTCAGCAGAGGAGGAATTATAACAGAAAAACCAAACTGATAAAAGAACAATTCTGAAAAACCTAAGTTTAAGTTCTATAACCAGATAAGTAAGAAATAACACCCTTTTACAGTATTATTTCCGCATTGAGGAGCTATGGTTTATCTTAACATCTTCCAGGAGTTTACCTGCACTGAAATCATCATCGTGGGCGATCGATAAACCAAGAACTACAGAAGCCAGGGTATTAATATCCGCATCTTCAGGTATTACCCGCCCTCTGCCTATATAGTCACTGTCTGAATACCTACTGTCGGGCTTACCATTGAGCAGGACAATACGCCTGCCGGTCGCCCAGGCAAATTCGGCAACCCAGATCTGATCGGTAAGCACTACCTCGCTGGAAGCCAGGATCTGAGGCAATTTTTCGGGTACATTTACATAATTGCCATTTATGGAATAAGCACCATCGATATCGTTATCGCCTGGTACTTCCATAGTTACCGGCGATAAGGCTTTGGCACTGATCGCCTGTGACAGATCAGCTAACTTGCTTGCCAGTGGATCGCTACCCGTTTTGCCGGTAACTAATGCCACCTGTCCGGGATTTCCCGCCCGAATGCCCGGCAGCTCGATAACAGGCAACTGCCTGAGATATTCCACCTGACATAAGTCGAAGAACTCACGCACAAGTGCTTGTCTGTAACTATAATTCGCATAGTTAGTTATGCGTTTCTTCACAGGGAACAACATTTTATGCCATAATGATTCAGCCGATGAATCCAGTGGGCTGGCAGACCCTTTTTTCATAGTAAAACCGTAACTCTTACTGGCCTGAACGGTCCTCATCAGGGCACAGCCATCTGCATCAAGCCCAAAATTAACAGCCATATCAAAATAATCGTTCTGGATTCTTAATATGCCTGTCTGAGCCGGCTTTATAGCCTCATTCACAAATGAAGGCAGCAATTCAGGCCAGTGAGTTACGCAAGTGATCCGGCAATTCGGATCGTTTCCCTTTATGTGACTCAAGATCACACTGCTCCGGATAACATCGGTGCGAGAAGAAAGCAGCACGAATAAAAGCTTTCGAGTTACAGGCGCATAAGCGTCACAACGGCAGGTAGCGCCATACTTCAGATGAGGAATACACGGACCGTCACCACGATAATGTACACAATCACTTGCTATTGTTTCTGTAAACTCACTTCGCTGCATGTTTTATACTTCCTGTTTTTGAACTTTAATACACGCTTCCACTAAACTTCTTCTCACTTCTTATGCCCTTAACTCTGGCACATGACTTGTTTCGGCAAAAAAAACCGCTGAGTTTATTAGAAAGAGCTGTAAAACAGTAAAAATCATGATAGTTGTTATAAACTTGCCAGATTAACATAATAAATAACCTGAAATGGCAGGCCCTCTTCTTGATAGTTTTTTTAACAAGTTTTTGTGTAACTTATTACCGATAATAGGTTATAATCAAAAAGTAATCTGGTATTTAATTTGCAAAGAGAATAAACATTTAATCAGTTAAAGTGCTGATAAATAATATGTTATGAGGAAAGATCGAGAATGAGAAAGTTTTACTTTACGCTATTGTTATTAGTTTGCAGCTCACTCTATGCCGCCGGGAACAACTGGATGGCTGCCCAAAAAGATATTTCCCTGCTGTCACAGCTCTCCATACCCGGCACCCACGATTCCGGGGCCAGATTTGAGCCGATCGGAGGAACGGCCAAATGCCAGAATCTCACTATTGCTGAGCAACTGGCCATCGGCGTTCGTGCCCTGGACATAAGGTGCCGCCATATTGACAATGCCTTTACCATTCATCATGGCCAGGTATATCAGAATATGAACTTCACCGATGTACTCAATGCCTGTAGCAGCTTCCTGGCAGCCAATCCCTCAGAAACGATAATCATGTCAGTAAAAGAAGAATATAATCCTTCTAACAATACCCGTACTTTTGTCGAGACATTCAATAGCTATGTCAATCAGAACCCGGGGTTATGGCACATGGGCACAAAAATACCGGCTCTGGGGCAGGTTCGCGGCAAGATCGTCTTGTTTCGTCGCTTTGGCGGTGTGTCAAATCTCGGTCTGGAGGCAACAAGCTGGGGCGATGACACTACCTTCTCTATTGGCGGTATAGCTCCGATGCGTGTGCAGGATAATTATAGTAACGGCAGCGGCTCAGAAAAATGGACCGATGTCAATAACATGCTCAATGAGGCCAAGAACGGATCCGCCGGGACACTATATGTTAATTTTACCAGCGGTTATACCTCTTTTCTGGGCATACCCAGCATAACCACCGTATCAAACTATGTTAACCCCCGTCTGGAAACATATTTCAACTCGAATCCTTCGGGCCGGTTCGGTATGCTCATGATGGATTTTGTCAATGCTACCCGCGCTCAACTTATCTATCAGACCAATATGGTCACTACTGCCGCTTCAACGAAGGCATACTGGCGTTTTGAAGCCGGGCCTTCGGGCAGCTATGTTACCCATACCGGTACTGCCGGTGCTTATTATGCCGATATAGCTGATGCCAGCGGTAATAATAACGGTCTGGCCGTCTGGCAAACCGGCTCTACCGGCGGATATATCTATTCTTCTAATGTGGCAAACAGCATTGTGCCCCGAACCACTAAAACCAACAATATGAGCGTCCGTAACAGTGGCAATTCCCCCAGTATGTTCTCCGGCACAGCGGCAATGCGAAGCTGGAACCCGCAGGCATTCACTCTGGAGGCAACAATAAAGTTCGCCGGCAGCGGTCACAGAACCTATATCGGACGCGATAGTCAGGGGACAAATTCCAATGCCGCCCTGTCCGCTTTATACTTACAGGCAATACCCAATAACGGGCTTGCCTTCAAATTTTGCGACTCAGCGGGTAACTGGCATGAAGCCGTATCGGCTACCAATATAATCAGTTCTTATGACCAGACGAGCAATCCAAACGGCAATAATGTGCCCTGGTACTCTCTGGCTGCGATAAGTGATGGCAAAGTAATGTCGCTTTATCTCAAAAATCATAGCAATACCGCCGGTTATCAGCTCATAGCCCATGCCAGTGTCAGCGGCACTAATACCAGATTATCTACCGGAGCAGGTTCCGGCACCGGCTGGCAGGCAGGCAATTTCTCAGTTGGCCGAGGGCTTTATAACGGAGCCCAAACCGACAGAGGGCTGGGCTTTATAGATGAGGTGCGGCTCTCCGAAGGAGCGTTAGATATATGCGAGCTGCTGCATAGCTATGGCCCTCACAATCCGGCCATAAGCCAGACCGGCACCGGGAGCAATACCGCTAATGTAACCCTTAGCTGGAAGGCAGCACTCACGCCCGGCGGCAGTACCGCCTTAAATCTTATCTCTAACCAATATGTATTCATGAGTCAGGCAAATGGCTCAACTCTGTATTATATCGGATCAACTAATGACCCGGGTTCCGTTGCCGCAACAACCATGAATAATATTGCAGTCAATCGCGATGCTCTGTATAAATGGCAGATAGTCAATGCCAGACTGGGAGCAGAAAGCAACTTAACTGCAAATGTAAGCACTATTGCCAATGTAAATGCTAATAGCATCTTCGGGCCGGTATGGTCGTTCAACTCTCTGCCTTCCGCTGCCGCTATTACCGGCCAGCCAGTTGGCGGATTGGTTAGTGTCGGTGATAACTTTAATATGTCAGTTACCGCGTCCAGCAGCTCACCTCTGAGCTATAACTGGTATTTCTCTTATGATGACCTGATCGGCGATGATGAACTCATCTCCTCAGGCAGTGCGACACTCACTCTGAATGCTATCCAGACTGCCGATCAGGGTTATTATTATTGCAAAGTGAGCAATAGCAGTAATGAAAGTGTTTATTCTCAACTGGCCCTGCTGGAGGTCAGGCAATTAACCGCCTGGTATAAATTTGAAAACAACCTCCTGGATTCTGCCTGGGGAGCTGTCGGTTCTGCCCCGGGTGCCGCCCTGTCATATACATCAGGCATAGTCAATAACAGTATCACACTTAACGGCATTGACCAGTATGCCCTTATCAGCCGGTCGATACAAAACAGCTTCAGTATAGAGTTCTGGATTAAAACGACTGATATCGGCGGCTCCGGCGGCTGGTGGAACGGCAAGGGGCTCATCGATGGCGAGATGGCAGGCTCGGCTAACGACTTTGGCACCGTAATAAGCGGCAGTAAGCTGGGCTTTGGCACGGGCAATCCAGATAATACCATTGTCTCCCAAAGTGATATTAATGATGGGCAATGGCATCATTGTCTGGCAACACGCGATTACCTTACCGGCGAAATGAAGATCTATATTGATGGTGAACTGGAAACTACCGCTATTGGCGCAACCGGAATAAAAGATTCACCCGCCAATCTGACATTAGGCAGATTAAATACCGGCAGTAATTATTCCACCTGCTCTTTAGATGAACTGAAACTATATAATTACCCGCTAAGCGAACTGGAAGCAGCCGCCGCTTATTTCAATATAACCGGCGAAGAAGTGTGCCTGACCAGCCAGAAACCTTCTGAGCTATACGATTTCAATAAGGATTGCCGCATAGATGTATCAGACCTCCAGATACTGATCGAAAACTGGCTCAACTGCGGCCGCTATCCAGATTGCTTCAACTAGGTCCTTACGGTCCTTACGCTCACGCGGGCGAGTCTTGCCGTGGCATATGGGGAGATAGTACCGCGAGCGCAGCGAGCCTTAAGAGTCCCGGGCTTTAGCCGGTTCTCTAAGCATGAGCGCAGCGAATACCTTAGTCCTTACGCATCCCGGGCGGTCCTTACGCTCACGCGGGCGAGACTTAGGAAATTTGGTTGGCGATGAAAATAAAATAAATTATCGGTCCATAGCCAGCAAACGAAACCATATCTTCGCGTCCTGGCGTCTTTGCGTTAAAAACATAAACAAATATTTAAACGCAAAGACGCCAGGTCGCAAGGACGCAAAGATATTAAAGAATAAAAAGATTCAATCACCTATGAAGAACTCAATGTCAAGTTTAAATTATCTCTGACTCGAATGAACGGCATTGAGGCATCCATACGATTGGGGCAAATCTT
>JAFGDI010000132.1 GCA_016932145.1 Sedimentisphaerales bacterium | reverse complement strand
CCCGGATTTTGTCGGAAATGACCTTGAGGACGATCTGGAAGATATTGTTCTAACTGAAGATCTGTCAGATAGTGCAGAACAAGACGATGACGATTTTGATTACAGTCGGGAGCAATTATTTGATAGATTCGCCGGTCCGGTAGATGAATTGGAAGATAGTAACGAGCAAAGTAGCCGAAAAAAAGCCGCTTCAATGTCTGAAGATGGCGAAGCTGAGGAGCTTGATGGTTTTGCCAGTTGGTGGGTGGAAAGTTATGATAAACTTGCCTACAGGCTCAGTGAAAATCGGGCGGCTATGGCTGATGGTCTGATCTTTTCTGCCTTAGACAAGTCACATCTTTCCCCGAGGTTTATGATCAATCTGGCAATTTCTCTGGCTCTCAAGGGTGAAAAAGTGCTGGTTATTTCTGCGTCTCAGGATGGTGTGCTGGAAAAGATATTTTCTGACTTTTCCGATGATTTCAGGTTAAATGACAGGGAGCAGGCTGCTGGTCAGGACGGTACTGATAATTGTTTTACTACTCCTGGATTCTGGAATTGTCTGGAACATGATCTGCCTTTTTCTGATTTCGTAGCATCAAGCCCTCTGGAGAATCTTAAGTTTTTGCACTCTGGTATCGCTACCGGCTCGGAAGTTGTAAATAATGAAATAAACAATAATTCCGATTATGCCGAAGAAGATAGTGATATAGATTTTGATTGTATCCTGATTTACATGCCTGAATTATTGGAAGGTGGTATGAGGGAATTGCAAAAGCAGGCTAAATGTGGTCCTATAAAAAGGATATTGGCCCGGTTTGTCAATATTGTGGCAGTAGATTTCATATTTAAACCTTCTGCCCGTAAACAAGCATCAATAAGTCAGGAACTTGCCAGGATAAACTGCCGCATGATCGACTTTTGATATAAGTAGCTTGATAGAATGAACTTTGATTGGAGATAAAATGATTAAAAAAGCCTTTGGATTTATAAGTATATTATTTATGACCCTATTTTTGGTTGGTTGTGACGAGCTGAAGTTAAAGCCAGGTCAGCAGTTTTCTCGTAAAATAACGATGACCAGTAAGTTCAATATGAGCATTTTCAATAATGTTGATGATAAAGATATGCAAATGACCTTGTTATGCAAGGTATTGTCGGTTGATAATTCAGGTAATGCAACAGTTCAGGCCCAGATCAGTAAGATAGAATCAAAGATAAATACTATGGGTATCGTGTTTCAGTACAGCAGCGAAAAACCTGAGATAAATACGCAAACCAGTAGCCGCCCAGAGATACAGAAAGTTTATGTTGATATAATGTCTTCTCTGGCAGGTAAAAAGTATAGTGCAGTGATTGATAAAAGCGGTAAGGTATTGGAATTAAAAGATATAGATGCTGAGATAGCTAAGTATTCTCAATTGCGTACGGATGATAAGATAACCGGTCGTAATCAGGCTATAATGTTGCTTGCTCCTGCTCGTCTTAAAGAATATGTTTCGCCGGGCTTGTATAATGGTATGCCGGCAGATACAGAAATAGGGGCAAAATTGTCAGGTTACGAGGTTGTAGTTCCCAGCCTGCCGGCTTTGCCAAATAACAGGACTATTGTGGAGCCTGGCAGTATGGCACAGGCCACTTCAGATTGGCGTGAAGATGTTAAAAAGTTTTATTATGCAGTTAGTTGTGACGGCTTACCTGGCAAACTGGAAGCTGACCAGGAGCCACCGGCTACTGTTGACGAAAAATACAGATCTGTAAGCCACAGTGCAATATCAGTTTTTGGAAATGGTTGCATTGGCTATGCCCCCGGCAAAGGCTTTTACAAGCAGGTAGAAAGGGTTTTTGTTGAAGTCAGGTCAAATCGCCTGAATGAAACGCAAAATACTGGCAGTAAAAAACGCAAAGTGCGTATGTATTACATAGTAGATACTACCATAGAAAATGTTGACTAATCACTGATATAGTAGTATATTGGACTGTTTATTGTTAAAATAGGTAAAAAATGCCGGGTCCGGCATATTACTAATTTACAGGAGATATAATGAAGAAGTTAGCGTCAATGCTTTTGTTATTTGTTTTTGCAGCTATATTCAGCGGATGTAGTTCTGCTGTTGGTCTTGACCTTAAACCAGGTTATAAAGACACGATAAAATATACCAAAGAGACGAAAAATCGTGTTTGGGTTGAAATGAAAGACAAAGAGCCATCGGAAACTGGTCGTCGTGAAATGACGCTGGAATATGAAATAACTCGCGAAGTTAAGGGGGTTGGCGCAGATGGTTCTATGTTGCTGGCTCTGACCTTTGATAAGGTTGCCCTGAATATGACTAATACATCGACTGATAAGGAAAAGAAGAACCATTATATCAGTCAGGCAGATCAGACCAGTTCAAGCTGGAATAATGAACCTGCTGTTTATGGAGTTAGTGTACAGGCAAAGCTGGCCCCAAATGGTCAGGTAACCTTTGTAGATCTTGATCAGGTCAGAGCTAAGCTCAAACTCAGCGATGATGATAATAGTACCGTAGCTAATCTTATAAGTGAAAAGGAACTGACTGATATATTGCAGCGTCCTTTCCAGGTTAAGTGCCCTAAGAGCAATTTTTCGGCCAAGAGCTGGGAAGAATATCGTGCCATACCAGATGCTATGCTTAATGCAATGGCATTAAGAGTGGTTTATAAGCCAGTAAGTAATGAGAATAATTGCATAACGGTTAAGACCGCTATTGAACCTCTGTATGTATTGCCAGAAGGTATGGATGCTCCCCCAGCGGCAGATGCATTCAAGCAGATACTTAAGTCAAACAGCGATCTTCAGGAGCCAGTAGTAGATTCTGAGGCGGTAATAGACCTTGCAACCGGTCTGGTGAAAAAGGATAAACTTAATGTTACCTATCTGATGATAGTAGATGGTAATAAGCTCTTTCCTGACCAGAGAAAAGACAGTAAGGCTGATGCTGGCATGATGTATATAGAGATAGTCATAAACGAGAAATACGAGATAGAATAATGACTTTAAGAACTGTAAAAATCGAAAGAAATACTAATGAGACCCAGATTGTACTGAGTTTGAACCTTGATGGTCAGGGTCGGTATGAGCTGGAAACAGGTATAGGTTTTTTCGACCATATGCTCAGTCATGTTGCTAAGCATGGCCGTTTTGATCTGTCATTAAAAGTCACAGGTGATTTGCACATTGACGATCATCATACGGTTGAAGATGTGGGTATATGTCTTGGTCAGGCACTCATTAAGGCACTGGGCGATAAACGCGGCATAAATCGTTACGGTTCTTCATCGGTGCCGATGGATGAGACGCTGGCCAATTGTGCTATCGATCTGGGCGGCCGTCCATATCTGGCCTTCAATGCCAGATTTCTTACTGGTAAAACCGGTACATTTGATACCCAGTTGATCGAAGAATTTATGCGTGCTTTTAGTAACAGTGCCCAGATGAATCTTCATATTAATGTACCTTATGGTACTAATGACCATCATATAGCCGAAGGCATATTTAAGGCGGTAGGCAGGGCTTTGTGCCAGGCAGTTTCACTTATGCCGGGCAATAATGACATACCCAGTACCAAAGGCGTGTTATAATATTTCTGTTTTTTATGCCGGTGACTGATTTTTAGTCACCGGTTTTTTTTATGCGCACTGTAGTCCTATAATGTATTTATTGTCAGTTCGGTAATTGGCACTTCTGGTTAAAAAGCGACAGGTATAGATATTTTTACCCAATTATCAGTATTAGTAATGCTGTTTTGATATTTTGTAGTTTATTACACTATTTTTGGCTATGAGTGAGTTAGTATCTGGTCGATAGCAACAGCGTTGAAATACTAATTTGTTAATCTGTTTTTGTGGATAAACATGCCAAAGAACATGCATATAGATAATGGTAAAAAACAGTCGTCCCGATTATCAGTTAAGGCAGTCTTAATTGTAGCTGGCTGGACGGTATTAGTTATTATATCGCTGTTATGTTTTTTGACAAATGAAAGTCGGCATATCAATCAATTAGCCATCAAGGAAGCCAGAGCTAATTTTGAAAAAGATCAGGCATTCAGGTTATGGGCTACCAGTCATGGTGGAGTTTATGTGCGGCTGGATGAAATAACGCCACCTAATCCATATTTGCAGAATTTGCCAGACAGGGATTTGACTACGGTCGATGGATTAAGGCTTACATTAATGAATCCGGCGTATATGGTTCGGCAGCTCAATGAACAATTTTCCAGAATGTATGGTATTCATGGTAATATTACCAGTCTTAAACCGCTGCGTCCGGAAAATGAACCTGATAGCTGGCAGAAAATGGCACTAGAGGCCTTCGAGCAGGGTGAAAGTGAAGTCACAGGTTTTTCGCAGATCGATGGTGAGCCGTACTTTCGTTTAATGAAGCCAATGCTGGTACAGGAGGGCTGTCTAAAGTGTCACGGCACTCAAGGGTATAAAGTTGGTGATATGAGAGGAGGGGTCAGTGTATCAATTCCTATGGCAGGTTATATTCAGGAGCTCACTGCGAGTAATTTCAGGATTGTTATAACTCATTTTCTACTCTGGCTTATTGGCCTGGCAGGTATATGGTTTGTTATCTGGTGTATAAGACGAAATATAGAATGTACCCATAGGACTAATGAGAGCCTGCTTGAGAGTAAACTCCATTATGATAATGTAATGCTGGCCTCCAATGATGGCATGTTTGAATTGAATATGTCAGATATGACTGTAAGGTATAGCGACAGATGGTTTACCATGCTGGATTATATGCCAGGTGAATTGCCAGAGACATATGAGACATGGAAGAAGTTGTTGCCTTTGGATCAGGTAGAGCAAATAGAGCGGGAAATAATGGAATTGATCCGGACGCAGCAGAGGTGGTCTTATGAGTTTCGTATGCAGAATAAAACTGGCAATTGGGTATGGATCCTGGTGCGAGGCTATTGCGTCAAGTATGATACTAATGGTAGCCCGTTAATTGTGGTAGGAGCCCATACAGACATAACAGAGCGTAAAATATCTGAAAGTATGCTGGCGGCCAGATTGCGACTTGTGACAGCGGCGGAGAATTGTACGCTGAAAGAACTGCTCAGAGCTTTTCTCGATGAGGCGGAAAAACTGACATATAGTAAAATAGGTTTCTTTCATTTTCTGGAGCAGGAAAATATAGTTGCATTGCAAATGTGGTCAAGTAATACCCTGGCCAAAATGTGTAATCTTGATGCCAGCGGTTCAAAGTATCAGTTGGCGCATGCCGGAGTGTGGGCAGATTGTGTGCGTGAAGGGAAAGTGGTAGTGCATAATGATTATGCCAGTTTGCCCAATAAAAAGGGATTGCCCCCTGGACATGCACCTGTTACAAGAGAAATAGTCATACCTATATCTCGTAACAATAAAATGGTAGCTTTTTTCGGGCTGGGAAATAAAGAGACATATTATCAGGAGTATGATATAAAGGTAGCGCAGGAGCTGGCGGATATGGCCTGGGATATCATTACCAGAAAACAAGCTGAAATTGAGCTTAAGCAACATCGAGATCAGCTCGAAGAGCTGGTTAGAGAGCGGACAAATGAGCTCAATGAAAAGAACACCACCTTAGAGCATACTATTGCCAGATTAAGAGAAACCCAGAGCCAGTTGATTTTATTTGAAAAAATGACAGCCTTGCGACATCTGGTTTCTGGCATAGCACATGAAATTAATAACCCATTAGGGGCTATAAGTTCTTCGCGTGAATTACTGGAGATTAATATAAGAAAGCTGGTTAACAGCATAGAGAATGTTTCTCAATGGCTTAAGGAGCCTGAAGGAGATATTCTTGCTGACCTGCTGAATTATTATACAACAAGCGGGCAAAATGAGACTGGCAAGATAACTTCTCGTGAAAAAAGGGCGATAAGAAGTAATATAGCTGAATATATGTCAGATAATAATATTGCTGATGCTCAGGAACTGGCAATTATGCTGGTTGAACTTAATATCTGTAAAGACATAGAAAAGTTATTACCCTTATTAAGACGCTCTGACATTAAAGATATACTGCATATGGTTGGGTGTGTACTGGATTCTTACATAGCCTGTAATACTATTCAAATTGCAGTCAGTAAGGCTGCCCGTATAGTAAATGCCTTAGGTGGTTATATTCGCAAAGATGGCGATCAGCAGAATAAGGTATTAAGCAGTGTGAAAAAAGGCCTTGATAATGTTCTGGTCTTATTTCATAATGTATTCACTAATTTTGTGTCGCTGGATATTGAGATACCAGCAGATCTGCCAGATATAATGTGTTATCCAGACCAGCTTAATCAGGTCTGGACCAATATTATCCAGAATGCCCTCTATGCTATGGGTAATAAGGGCAAATTAGTTATAAAAGTTGAGCTGCTTAGCGAAGAAATTGTTGTTCGAATTGTCGATCAGGGATGCGGCATGCCCCCTGAAGTTAAAGCCAGGGTCTTTGAACCTTTGTTTACTACCAAGCCTGTTGGTGAAGGTATTGGCCTGGGTATGGATATTGTATATATGATCATTGTTGAGCGGCACAACGGCCGGATAGAAATCGAAAGTGAGCCAGGTAAGGGGACTACTGTGTCTGTCTGGCTTCCTGTGGGGAATTGACAGATAATACTTTAGTGTGAAAACTGACAATTGGAATAGTGTAATGAAGTATCAATTAACAGAAATATTCGACATTGAGGAGCTGAGGCTACTGTGCGAGAGCTTCACTAATATCAATGGAATTATTACCGCTGTGCTTGATCTTGAGGGCAATGTGCTGATTGCTAATGGCTGGCAGCCGATATGTACACAATTTCACCGGGTAAATTGCCAGACAAATCAGCTTTGCAGACAGAGTGATACGGTTCTTGCTGGTCAGCTTAAAAAGGGCCAGCGTTATAATGTTTATAAATGTATGAACGGCCTTGTTGATGTTGCTATGCCGATAATAATAGGTGGCGAACATGTGGGTAATTTTTTTACGGGGCAGTTCTTTACCGAGGAGCCAGATATCGAGTTTTTCAGGGAGCAGGCCCGGAAATATGGCTTTAACGAAAGTGAATATTTGTCCGCTTTATCAAAGGTGCGTGTTCTGGATGAGGAAGTAGTTAAAGCGAATATATCATTCCTTGTAAAATTTACTGAAAGTCTGGGAGATATCGGTCTTAAACGATTGTGTAGCATGGAGCAAGCTAAACAACTGGAGGTAGAAAGACAAAACCTCAAACAGAAAAATCAGGAGTATGAAGCATTAAATCAGGAATATTTGCAGATAAATAAAGAGCTGGTGATTGCCAAAGAGAGAGCACAGGACAGTGAGCGTACTTACAAATTATTATTTCAAAACCTAACAACTGGTTTTGCCCTGCATGAAATAATAACAGACCCAGAGGGTAGAGTTATAGATTACAGGTTTCTGGAAATCAATCCGGCCTTTGAAAAACTTACCGGACTAAAAGCTCAGGATGTAGTTGGCAGAACATTTCTGGAATTGATTTTAGTAACTGAGCCAGACTGGATCGAAAAATATGGTCAGGTTGCCCTTACTGGAAATAGTATTAGTTTTGAAAATTATAGTCAGGCATTAAACAGGCACTATCAAGTAAGTGCATATTCTCCGGAGCCGGGTAAGTTCGTTACCATTTTTATGGATATTACTGAGCGTAAGAAAGCTGAAGAAGCACTCAGGGCCAGCGAAGAAGATCTCAGAGAGTCGCAAAGAATAGCTCATGTTGGTAGTTGGCATCTTGATCTGGCAACTAATAAGGTGGTTTGGTCTGAAGAGCTGTATAGAATGTGTGGTTTCGACCCGTCTTTGCCTCCGCCGCCTTACACAGAGCATTCCAAAATTTTTACTACTGATAGCTGGCATACGCTTTCTGCTGAATTAGCTGAAACGGCCAGTATTGGAAAACCTTATGAGCTTGAACTTGAAACAGTGAAAAAGGATGGTGGCAGGGGTTGGATGTGGGTCTATGGCAAGCCAGTATATAATTCTGACGGGAAAATAGTGGGTATTTTTGGTGCCGCCCAGGATATTACTGAACGAAAGCTGGCTGAACAGAAGATATATGAGCTAAATGCCCAACTGGAGCAGAAGGTACAGGAAAGGACAGAAGAGCTAAGAATTAAAAATGAGACGCTGGAACAAACAGTTGCCAGGCTTAAAGATGCTCAGGGACAGTTGGTTCTGTTTGAAAAAATGACAGTTTTGCGTCATTTGGTATCTGGTATTGCTCATGAGATTAATAACCCGCTTGGAGCAATTGATTCTTCGCGTGAGTTACTTGAGGTATCAATTAAAAAGCTAATTACTAATATCAATTCTCTTTCACAATGGCTTAATGAGCCTGAAGGTCATTTACTTGCCGAATTAATAAAGGATGCTGATTCTGGAGTCGAAAAAAATATTGCCATATCATCAAAGGACAAAAGAAAGGCAAGGGCCAGGGTTGTTGAGGTATTGACTGCTAACGGCATAGAAAATGCTTACGAAATAGGTGAGTTATTGGTTGTTTTGAATGCCTGCGAGCGACTGGAATATTATTTACCATTATTGAAACATCATGATGTTATGAACAGGCTTCATATGATCTCTGGTATTTATGATGTGTATTCGGCTTGCTGCACTATCAAGACAGCTGTGAATAAATCTTCCAGAATAGTTAACGCCCTGCGGTCCTATGTTCGCAAAGAAAGTGAATGGGATGAGAAGATTTCAGCCAGTGTAAAAGATGGTCTTGAAAATGTTCTGGTTTTATATCAGAATACATTTAAGAATTTTGTTACTCTGGAACTTGATATAGATAGTGACCTGCCTATGATAATGTGTTATCCTGACCAGCTTAATCAGGTATGGACTAATATAATTCAGAATGCTATTTATGCAATGAATAATACCGGCAAACTTACGATCGAAGTTAAAAAACACCAGGGCGGTGTTATCGTCAGGGTTATAGATGAGGGTTGTGGTATGCCGCCAGAAGTTAAAGAGCGAATATTTGAGCCACTTTTTACCACCAAGCCGGCAGGCGAGGGCATTGGCCTGGGTATGGACATTGTTCGTATGATAGTGGTAGAACGGCATAATGGCCGGATCGATATTGAAAGTGAGCCGGGCAAAGGAACAACTGTTTCTGTCTGGCTGCCAGCTAATTAGAGGCTTTTTTCTGTTTCCTTTTATTGGCAAAAAAGTCCTGTAATAATGCCCGGCATGGTTCACTCATAAAGTCTCGTACTACTTCAAGCCTATGATTCAATCTGGGGTCTTGCACAATATTAAATAAGGATTCGCAGGCACCGGCTTTAGCATCTGCCGGACCATAGACCAGACGATCAACCCGGGCATTGACAAGCGCTCCGGCACACATCGGGCAGGGTTCCAGGGTTACATACATCGTGCAGCCGGTAAGCCGCCATGATTGCAGGTGTTCTGCTGCCTGAGTTAGTGCTATCATTTCAGCATGAGCGGTTGGGTCATTAAGCGTTTCTCTCTGATTATGGGCACGGGCAATAACTTTGCCCTTATAAACAATAACAGCGCCAATAGGCACTTCATCTTCTTCGGCGGCTGCCAGAGCCTCTTTTATGGCCTCCAGCATGAATCTGCTGTCATTATCCTGACTGAATATTGATGACAGAGGATTGTCACTATTATCATTTATTTCGTCGCTTGAGCGTGTATTAAAATCTACCATATATATCCGTCTAGTCCTGATTCAGGTGATATTCCTGGGGTGGGTTTTGGCTGTCTCTGTCAAACTTCAGGGCCGGGTCTGGGTAATGAGCCTCATTTATCTCGCTGCCTGCCGGGTCTGCTTCTAGTGGCGTTATTTCAGATGTTTCGAGTTCTTCCAGTAATTTCTGGAACTGCTCAAATCTTTGAGTTGTGGTTTTCATGCGTGGCGGCAGAAAATCTTCGACTATTTTAGACTGCTCCTGTTCGACTCTGAACTGCAAGTCTTTACGAAGAAT
>JAFGDI010000131.1 GCA_016932145.1 Sedimentisphaerales bacterium | reverse complement strand
GCGAAGGCATTGGGCGCTTCTTTGAGTTCAAAGTCTTCATTGAACATATTGCTGAGGAAGTCGCCGATCTGCTGTGTGTCAGTGAGGTTGTTATTTATCATGTCAACCTGAGCGGTGATCTTTTCCTGCAAGGTATCGAAGGAGCGTTTCAGGAAATTAAGATTGTCACTTATATATTGAATGGGTGTATTGAGTTCATGGGCGATGCCGGCTGCTAACTGGCCGACAGATTCCATTTTCTGATTATGCTGTAATTTCATTTCCAGCTCTTTTTGCTTGGTTATATCGAGGCGGGAATGAACTATGCCCAGTATCTGCCCCTGGTCATCTTTGACCGGTGTTGAGGTAGTGGCGTAGATCTTGCCGGTGTCAGTTTTAACTTCGGCAAAGCAATTTTCGCCAGTTGTCAGAGATTTGACAACCGGGCAATTATCACAACGGTTAGCATGTCCCCATTTTTCGTAGCAGGTGAAATTAGTATCAGTGCAGTTAGAGCCATCTTCATGACGGTTAGCCCATATGACCTTGCCATCAGCGGCGATAAAGATTATCTGCTCTGAAACATGCCTGAGTATTTCATTTATCTGATCGGCATGGAGAAGTAATTCTTCTTTGTACTTGTATTCAGAGATGTCTTGCTCGATGCAGATAATACTTTTTTGATGATTTTTATTACTGTACTTATTGACAGATGAATTATTTATAATCCAACGCCAGGCACCGCTGCCGTCTTTAATACGGAATTCGATTTTATGTCCCTGAGATGAGCCATTGGCCAGTTCTGCATATCGCTCTTTAACCATTTCAATATCATTGGCATGGATAAGGGAAAAATACCATTGGATATCGCCGGTGTCAGTGTGGCCAAAGGTGTTTAGCCATTGGCTGCTGAAATTAACTTTGCCTGTTTCCGGCTGCCAGATAAAAGATCCGGTTTTGGCAACCTGGGCGATCAGCTCGAGAGCGACATTTCTTTCAGATGCTTTAGTCTGGTGCAGTTGCAGGTCTTTTTTGAGCTGCCATGTAAGCAGGGTTTCAGTAATGCTATTAGCCAGTTCAAAGCTCTTCCAGGGTTTAAGCAGCAGCTTGTCAAGTTTGCTTTTATTGAGAGTTTTAGAAATATTCTGCATTTCAGCATGGCCAGTAAGCAGTATCTTAGCGGTATTAGGCAGTTTGACAGATGCTTTTTCGAGTAATTCACCGCCGTTCATGCCGGGCATGGTAAAATCGCTGATGATTAGAGCTATGTCGCGTCCTTCGTTGAGCAGGTCATCGATTAGTTGCAGGGTTTCCATGCCGCTGTCTGCTACTTCGATGGTATAGCTGTTGTCCAGCATGTTCCTGAGTTCCTTTGATAAGGCACTTAATACCATTTCTTCATCGTCAACACAGATTATTACCGGGGGCATGGACATTACTGTAACCTCCGGAAAAAGCACTTAATGGTAATAAAATTGATTTTGTTCTTAGTAAGTATTTTCATGCAGGAATTATCGTATATTTTTATATTAAATATAACTCACTGGGAAAGTAATAGTATATAAAGTAGCAAAATATGAGTTTAGAGTGAAATACTATCTCAGGTGATAATAGTTATAGGTCTTAAAGTAATATTTGTCATTTGTGGTTTTTGTTAAAAAGTAATGATAAGCGGTTTCATTACCGGCTTAACCTGCGGCCATAGTAAGCCGATATAGGCAAAGAGCCAGAAATGATAGTGTCATGATGACCGTCCGGTAATATCAGGATATATGATACTGATATAGCCCTTTGAATGCTGGCTTGGTATATTGTGAATTCGAGATATTGTCAATAGGGCCGATAACTATTACAGGTTATTGGTCAGGAAAGAGGAAAAAGTTCGGGCAGCTATATTTTTTTATAGCGGAACAGAGGTTGCTATGCACAAGATATTGATCGTAGATGATGAAAAATGTGTTCTGGAATCAGTTTATCGCACATTGAAAAAAGAGCCGTGTAAACTGATTCTGGCAGAAAGTGCCCGTGAGGCCCTGGATATTCTGGCAGAAGAGCAGGTGTCGCTGATAATATCAGATGTAAAGATGCCGGGCATGAATGGTATAGAGCTGCTTATGCAAGCTGCTGAATTATCACCAGGATCGGTAAAGATGCTGCTGTCTGGCTATTCCGAAGTTGATCTCATAGTAGAAGCGATAAATAAAGCTAATGTCTGGCGTTATATTCCCAAGCCCTGGAATAATGAAGATCTGGTAATAGCAATTCGCAATGGTATAGAATATTATGAGCTTCAGCAGGAGCGAAAAGAGTTGCTTGAGACTCTGGCTAATAAGAATAAAGAGCTTGCTGAACTTAATAATAGTCTGGAAGAGAAAGTGACAATGCGTACAGATCAGATCAACTGCCATATGAATCTGCTGATACAGTTGCTCAACGGAGTTGATTTTAAGACTTTCATAAATATAGTTACTTCTGAGGTTGAAGATATATTTCAGGCTAAAAAGGTCTCGATCTGCCTCTGTCATGATGGTCAGTTAGACAGTCAGGAACAAAGTGAAGTCTGTAAATATAATATTGACACTAACAGTCTGATCCAGGCGGCAATCTCATCTTGTGAAACCGTTTGTAATGACAGTGTCTGTGTGGTTCCAGTAGTTAATAATGAGGAAGTATTCGCTGTGGTCGTGATCGATGATTGTGGCGTAGAATATTCCAGTCACAGAGAGGAGCTCGAATCTCTGCTGGTTATACTCAAAATAGCGATCCAGCGAGAGGTAATGAAGACGCGTGCATCAAGTATGATAGGTGATATTGAAAAGCTGCTGGAAGGGTGCTGATAATGTCATTAGGTCTGGAAAAACAGGTTATCTGCGAGCCAGATGGTAGTGTGGCGATAATCAGTCATTTACCGGCAACTACGATATTTGGCGAGAAGATCAGTCTTGACGATGTTATTGCTATTCTCAGGGCGCATGGTATAATGAGCCATATTGATACTATGGGTCTGGAGATAGCTGTTGAAAGATCGAATAAGACAGGTGAGCCGATCGAAAATGTGATCGCTGCTCGTGCCCAGGTAAGTTCAGATATAATCCTTGAAGAACTTGAGAGAGTAGAACTCAAAGACTTTCTTAATGAGATAGATTCTGCTCGTAAAGCATATGAAATGATGGTTAGCGGCATAGCAGATGTGGGAGATGACTTTAAGGTTCGTTTTGTAGAAGAAGGTAAGGTCGTATTACAGATATCAGAGCCGGAAGATGAAGATATTTACGGTAAGAAGATAAAGAAGCGAAAAATACCGGTAGAGTTGCGAAGGGGTGAGGGTATATCAGAGTATAATGCTTTAGGGGTAAGGCGTTTTACCGCAGATAGTACCGGGTATCTGGTAGTTGATGATAATATGCGTCTGACGATCATGTCGCCTTTTGTGGTTTCTGAAGATAAGATGAAGTTGACATTCTCTATTTTGCCGCTGCGGAGAAAAGAACAGGTCCGTTCTTTGATGACCCTGCTGACCTCTCAATTTAATGAACGGGTTATTGGTAATCAGATGAAAATTGATCTGTACTCTCTAATAGAGCGGGTACAGCTATTGATAGAGTCTGGTGATGTAGCAGAACATCTTTTACTGGCTCAGGGTAAAGAGCCGACAGCAGGTAAGGATGCGATCATAAAGATATTAGCCGGTTCAGAGCGTCAGCAGCATTCAAGTGAAGGTACTATCTCAGATCAGATGAAACAGGCCCACTACTGCATGGTGAGCCAGGGTGAGGTACTGGCAGAGGAAACCCCGTCAATACCAGGTGAACAGGGAATGAATGTGCTGGGTACAGTGCTTGAACCACTCAGCGGTCAGGCCAGAAATGTTATAGTCGGTCAGAATGTAAAGAAAGATGTTACCCAGGATAAAATATTTTATGTGGCAACTAAGGCTGGGTGTTTTGTTAGTAATAATCTTTCTATTTCTGTTACCGATACTCTGACCATAAATGGTGATGTTGGTCCGCGAACAGGTAATATCGTGCAGGGAGCATCGGTAATAGTCAATGGCAATATTTTGCCAGGCTTTTCGGTTGAGTGTAAAGAAGATCTGATAGTCAATGGCAGCATTGAAAATGGGGCAATGGTAAAATGTAATGGTCTTATAGTCCGCAAAGGTGTATTTACCCGTAAGGGTCTGGTAATGGTTAAATCGGATGCTGATATAGGTTATATTCAGGATGCGGTTATACGGGTTAATGGTGAGCTGATAGTTCAGAGATATATTCATAATTCTCGCGTGACAGTTCGTGGCGATATGATAGTTTATGGCAGGGGAGTGCAGGGTCATGATCGTGGTGCCGTAATGGGCAGTCGGGTGTCGGTAATGGGTAATTCAGTATTTCATTCTCTGGGCAATGAAAATGAAGATACGGTAATTATGGGCGGCTGTGATCAGGACCTGCAAGAGCAATTATTGCGTAGTCAGACGGTAATGTCATCGATCCAGACAGATATAAGTATGTTACAGAACCAGATAGGCGTTGACCTTACAGCGCCGGATGCTCCGGAAGTGCTTAAGCGTCTGCCTCAGGTGCAAAAAGATATAATTGCAGAAAAGCTCAAGAAAATAAAGGCTTTACTGGCAGATCTCAAGCTATATCAGAGTAAATCAGTAGAATTGGCGGAAAAGACATATGCTCCAGATATTGATGCTATATCTATTAATATTCAGGGTCATGTTATACCCAAGACTATACTGGCTATAGGGGCAGATTCCTATGTGGTCAATAAGCGAACAGGCGGTGGTGTGGTCAGGCGGGTCAAAGGTGCAGTAAGTTTCAGTGGTTCAGTGTAGGTAAGAGCCTGTCAAGTTCTCCTGTTAAGATTTTATCAGTTGAAACGCCTGTGGGAGAGTATATAATAATTGTAGTATCAGTAAAGACTGTGAGCAAGTCATAGAGCTAAGCGGTATTTGTGCTTGATAATGTTGATTATTGCCAGGTTTTTCTGGAATAACACGAAAGGAAGTAGTTATGAATTACCCAGATGATCAGCAGGGGAAAATGAATGTAATAGATCTGAGTACCTTTTACTTTGTCAGATTGTTTCGCGGGTTCTCCCTGTCAGTGCAGCCGGGCAAGATATTACTGGCAATTATAATAGTCCTGGCTCTATATGGTGCCGGCTGGCTGCTTGACTTTCTGGCCGGCGGCAGTCATTCAGTGGTGAGTGATGACATATACGACTTTAACAAAAGTAGTGAGATAGCCTGGTATGCGGGCAATTTAAGTAAGGCAGACGATTCGATCACTGATGTTAAAGAATTTCGTCGTGTAACCGTAGAAAACCATACTGAAAAGCTGATAGATGTTATGTCCTTGCCGGTTATGAAAGATAGTGCCGGCGAAAATTCTCTGGAACTGATCCGCTCAGGTGCGGTTAAGAGCTTATTGCAGGATAAGTATTGCATTTTGTACGAAAAGTGCATGCAGGCTCTGCCGGTAAGGTACAAGATAACCCATGCCAATATGATCGAGGGTTTCAATCGCAGTAAACAGGCCAGTAAAGAAGACAAGATGGAATTCAATTTCCAGCAGCGTCAGTTGCTCGATGATATAGACAAGGCATATACCCAGATCGGCTATGCGATGATAGATGGTCGTGTAGATGGCGACATTGACCTGCTGTTGGGTAAAGTGATAACAGTAGATGTGAAATTGACAGGTAAAGAGTATAGTGACGACCTGCTTTATTATGCCGGTCTTAAGAAGGAAGTGGCCGATGTGATAACCCTGGCCCAGGCAATGAAAACGGCCCAGGCAATAGAGGGTCGCGGTGTTTTTTCTGCTATTGCCGATTTTAAGCTCACTCGCCTGCATAATCTGGCGGTAAGTCTGGTATTGCTCGACTTTGAGCAGGTAAAAGATATAATCTATGAGCTGGCTTTTGGCTCGGTTTGGATGTTCCGTTATCATCCATATTATGTGCTTATCTTATATCTGGTTGCTTTTGGTATATATGCCATTTTTGGCGGTGCTATCTGCCGGATCTCAGCATTACAGGTTACCCGTCAGGAGCATGTCGGTACGATCGAGTCACTGCATTTCAGTTTCCGTCATTTTCGCCAGTTGTTTTTGGTGCCGGTAATGCCCATACTTGTGGTTGCCGGGTGCGGGCTGATCATTCTGGTCTCTTCCTGGCTGAGCCTTATACCTTATATTGGTCCGCTATTTATGACTTTGTCTCTGGTTGTTATATTTGGGTTAGGTTTTCTTATGGCTATAGTTACCATCGGTCTGGTAGTTGGTCATGGCCTTATGTACCCGGCAGTAGCAGTTGACGATGCCGATGCCTTTGACGCTATGAGCAGGGCATTTACCTATATAATTCGCAAGCCCTGGCATTTAGCGGCTTATGCTTTTATTGCAGCTATTTATGGCATAATATGTTATGTTTTTCTTCGTTCATTTTTACTTATCTTATTTGCTTGTGTCAGAGAGAGTTTTGCTTCAGGCTGGGACATT
>JAFGDI010000130.1 GCA_016932145.1 Sedimentisphaerales bacterium | reverse complement strand
GTTGCAGTTGAAGTAAATATAACAATTATTAACCAGAACTATTGTCATACAACTTAATCTGTTTTTCTTTTGGGCAACACGCCCTTAACTGTGAACTAAACTGTTTAGTAACAAGTAATTATTAACAAGTAATTAGTAACAAGTTACAGCCTCGCCAAAGCGAAACCTCAGCTTATATCTTGTTTCTTTTTACTTCTTCCCGTAACCACTTGCCAAATAAGGAACAACAGCAGTGTCCATGAGATGTTTTATTGCTATCGAACTTGACGATGTTATCTGTCAGCACCTGGGGGCTCTCAGAAAACAGCTCCAGACCAAACTATGGGGGTTTGAAAAGGGCCTAAAATGGGTCAAGCCACACAATTACCACCTTACCATGAAGTTCCTCGGTGATGTTGAAGATAGCAATATCATGGACCTATGCCGGGCTTGCGACAGGGCCGCCCAAATGCACCAATCCTTCGACATTGAACTGGGTTCTGTTGGAACATTCCCGCCTGCCGGGGCGGCCAGAGTCATCTGGGCCGGCCTTTCCGCTGGCATCGAGCCTGTCAAATCCCTTTATAACTCGCTCGAAGAACAGTTACACGATCTCAGATTTAATGCCGAAGAAAAAAAGTTCAATCCGCATACCACTCTGGCACGCATTAAACTCGCAGAAACAGGCAGGAAAGTCTCAGAAATCGTCGCCAACCTCCACACACTGCCTTTTGGAACTCAGGCAGTTGAACATCTCACCATTTTCCAGAGCGTTCTGGAAAATGATGGCGCAACCTATAATGTCATTCACAAAGCAGCTCTCAAATAACAATGACTCGTTCGCCCAGAAAAAAATTGCCACGACTGATTCACCGTCGCAGTATTAAGGCCATATACTACTCGGCCATATTCGGTATGGCTGGCAGTGCCTGTATCTCCCCGTCTATTCTCTCGCTGGCAGTCATAAAACTCGGTGGAAACGAACTTCACCTCAGTATTATGCAGTTCGCCTGGCTGGCTCCTCTGGTCTTTGGCTTACTTACACTACCCATCGCAGAATACAAAGGCAAAAAAGCCGTGCTTACCTTCGGCTACACTCTCGGCATATTCATGATCCTCCCTATCATGCTCGTACCACAATACGCCGGCATATGGAGCGATAATGCCTGTATCTGGCTCATCATTCTCAGTATCGGACTTATGAGCATCGCCAACGCTATGGGCATACCAGGCTGGTTCCCCATCCTTCAGGACAATATCCCCCGCAGGCTTAGCGGCAGATTTCTGGGCAGTTTCAGAACCTCATGGCAAGTGTCAAACCTTATAATGGTCATTGCCGTATCTCTTTATCTCGGCAAAGAAGCGCAATGGGCTCAGTTCAATATCATTTTTCTCATCGGCATAGTTTACTATATCGGACGGGCTGTCAGCTTTTACTTCGTCGAAGAAACTATGCCCGTCAAACCACGAGACCAGGTCTCCTCCTCCTGGGGTATGCTCAAATCTTTCTCTGCTGACAGGTCGGTCAGGCCCATGTTCTGGTATCTGGTCAGTTACGCAGTACCTCTCACCCTGTGCGAGAGCTTCAAGATCAAAATGCTCAAAGACTTCGGCTATAGCGATGGTGTCATTCTCGGTGCTGTTGCCATGATAAATGTCGGTGGCATTATCTCTCTCAGAACCTGGGGCAGACTCGCAGACCGATACGGCAATCGCTTCATCTTCGGACTCAGCCATATTGCCATGGCCATCGTCACTTTCGCCTGGATATTCGTCGGAAACTCCCTGGCCTCAGTCGTTCTCGTTTACTTCCTACATTTCAGCCATAGCATATTTAACGGCGGTAACTACCTCGCTCAATCGCGATACCTTCATGCTGAAATGCCGGCCGAAAAACCCAGCCACCTCACTATTATAAATAATATCTCCTTTGTCATATGGGGTATTGCCCCCTTTGGCGGAGCCGCTATACTGCATCTGGCTAAAAACCTTAATATCTCTCTGCCCGGCTTTAACTTCTCTGACTACGACCTGCTCTATATCATCACCGCGGTTCTTTTCCTTATTCCGCACCATCTGCGCCGAAAACTCAGCATCAAACATGAAACACCCACCAGACAGGTCGTCTCCATTCTCGTCAGACCTGTTGCATAC
The DNA here is from genome assembly GCA_016932145.1 of Sedimentisphaerales bacterium. Lineage (GTDB taxonomy): Bacteria > Planctomycetota > Phycisphaerae > Sedimentisphaerales > SM23-30 > JAFGDI01. The sequence continues at coordinate 2,254 of JAFGDI010000130.1, read as the reverse complement.
AATATACTGCCCTTCAACAGATTCAATCGCGATTGAACACCATAATCTTTTTTCGCTGACTTCATTGCACTATAATAATAGCTTATTGTCAATTCCATCCATAATCAGAACACGATCCGCCTTAGCTCAAATACCTGCTATTAATCAGAAAACTTCACTTTAATGCTTATCTCTTTATCTTACAACTCAAGGTAATTTCCACTTTAATGCTATTACATTGCACTTTCTACAACTGACTCCGACATAATAACTTAACTTTACACACTTCAGCCACCAGCATTAATCATTGTCTCTCTCTGCTAAATAGCTATAATCTCCTGTGATATGTGTTTTATAAACCCTTTTACAGGAGACCTCAAATGTACAAAAAATTAGCTCTTTTACTACTGGCACTGCTCCCGGCGGCAGCCCAGGCTCAATGGCAGCCGGCCGATAATCCGATCATGACCAAATGGGGCGAAAACCTCGACCCCGCCGCCGTCTGGCAGGAATACCCCCGCCCCCAGCTCGTACGCGATAACTGGCTTAACCTCAATGGCCTCTGGAACTATGCCATTACCCCCATTACCGCTCCGGCACCTCAGCAATATGAAGGCAAAATACTTGTGCCTTTCAGTCTGGAATCTGCACTCTCTGGCGTAAAGAAAAACCTCATGCCAGAAGATAAGCTCTGGTATCAGAGAACATTTACCATTCCCACCAACTGGTCCGGCAAAGATGTCATTCTCAACTTCGATGCCGTTGACTGGGATACCGCTCTCTGGGTCAATAATGTTTTCGTCGGCACCCATAAAGGTTGCTTCGACCGCTTTAGCTTTGACATTACCGGCTATCTCAATGACTCAGATACACAAGAGATCATCGTAGCCGTATCTGACCCTACCTCTTTTGGCCCACAGGCTCGCGGCAAACAGAAATTCCCGCCTGAAGGCATATGGTACACACCCGTCAGTGGTATCTGGCAGACTGTATGGCTTGAAGCTGTGCCCCGCCAAACCTATATCAAGGAACTTAAAATAACGCCAGATATCGACCAGAAAACCGTTACCGTTACACCTATGCTCAAGGCTGCCTTTGCCAAAAATTACCAGGTTAAGGTCTCTGTACTTGACAGCGGCAAGCAAGTAGCTCAGGCCCAGGTCAGAGGCGACAAACCGGTCACTATCAATATTGACCAGCCCAAACTATGGTCACCAGACAGCCCCTTCCTCTATGACCTTAAACTAACCCTCATTGATGGCGATAATAACAATACCATCATCGAAGAGATCGACAGCTATTTCGGCATGCGCAAGATCAGCATGGGACCAAACAGCAAGGGCAAGCTCGTTATGCACCTCAATAATCAGCCGCTCTTCCATTATGGCACACTCGATCAGGGCTGGTGGCCTGATGGGCTCCTCACACCGCCTTCTGATGAAGCTATGCGCTATGATATCGAAATAACCAAAGAGATGGGCTTTAATATGATCCGTAAGCATATCAAGGTCGAGCCTGACAGATGGTTCTACTGGTGCGATAAGCTCGGAATGCTCGTCTGGCAGGACATGCCCTCTGGTATGCTCCTGGTCCCTAAACATGAAGACAGAACCATTGTCCACAATCCGCACCACCCCCAGCAGATATGGCATAATGACCCGGACCTCCAAAAGAGGTCTGAAACAACCGCCCAGTTCGAATGGGAACTCAGACGCATGATCGATACGCATTACAACTATCCCTCGATCATAATGTGGGTAGTATTCAATGAAGGCTGGGGCCAGTATGACACCTTCCGCATTACCGATGCCGTTAAAGAACTCGATGCCACCAGACTGGTTAACGCTGTCAGCGGATGGACACTCAGACCTTGCGGCGATGTCCATGACATTCACACCTATGATGTGAAAGTTCAGGAACCAGAATACTTCTCCGACCGCGTCTCTGTCGTCGGCGAATACGGCGGTATCGGCTATGCCGTCAAAGACCATCTCTGGACTACTGACAAAGACCGCAACTGGGGCTATCAGCAGTCGGAAGACTTCATTAAACTGCTCAATGACTATACCTTCAAATTCGACCAGATCGTCAAAATGAAAGACAATGGCCTTTCCGGCGCTGTCTATACCCAGACAACTGATGTCGAAGGCGAGATCAACGGCCTGCTGACCTACGACCGTAAAGTCATTAAATTCGACCCCGCCAAAATGAAGGCTCTACACGCACCCGTTTATGAACCCGCCAAATAACCAATACCAACCATAACCAAAACCAC
>JAFGDI010000129.1 GCA_016932145.1 Sedimentisphaerales bacterium | reverse complement strand
GTAACCGTTCACGACAAATAGTAGGACAGGCATCTTGCCTGTCACCTGAATTGCCAGCAAAGCTGGCAAACTACTATCGAGATATAATACTTTGCATATTTATGCCCTTGTTGTTTCAACCTTGTTTTCGACTTTGTCGAAATTTGGGTAACAAGCAAGCTGTAAGTCCTGAACTGGCTTCGGGGCTCAGGTGTTGCTGCGCAACCTGAATTTAAGACGCTGCGATGGTAAGTATCTGATAAATTGAAATATCTCTGTTGCCGCGTAGCTTTAAACCAGTCATCGGCCTCAAGGCCGATACGAGAGCTTATTTCTTATTTCTTATTTCTTATTACTGTAACCGTGAACGGTTACTAAGATTCAGCTTTTCAGTGCTTTAACATATTGAGTTACAGCATCCTGCCATTTTCTCGGCTGCCAGCCAATTATCCTGTAGGTCTCGCTACTGCCCAGAACAGACCATGCCGGTCTTTGAGCCGGCCGGGGAAATTCAGTTGAATTACAGGGTTTAACAGTGCAATCGTGACCTGCATCCTGAACAACGGCCCTGGCCAGATCGAACCAGGTACAGGCCGGACCATTGCAGAAATGAAATATACCATATTCCGGTTTAGTTGCTATGTCAGCCATACATTGTGCCAGGTCAGGAGCCCAGGTAGGGCAACCATGCTGGTCATTTACCACTTTGAGCTCACTACGGGATTGGCTGAGCTTGAAAATGGTCTCAACAAAGTTTTTGCCCTGTGGACCAAATAGCCATGCAGTCCTGATTATCTGATAGCGACAGCCGGAACTGATAATAAGCTGTTCTCCCAATAGTTTTGTTCTGCCATAGGCACCTTGTGGACCAGTAATATCGCCGGGCAGATATGGCTTGTCATTATTACCAGAAAAAACATAGTCTGTGCTTATGTGCACTAATAAAACATCATTAGCCTTTGCTGCTATTGCCAGGTTCTCTACTCCATAACCATTTATCCGTGCGGCAATATCTTCCTGCTCTTCTGCCAGGTCAACATTAGTATAAGCCGAACAGTTGAAAATAACCCTGGGCTTTAATTCCTCCACTTTGGCAATAACTGCCTCGCGGTCGGTAATATCGAGCCTGAATTCATTTTCTCCGGGATTTATATCGGTATAAAGTGCGGGTATGTTATTCGAGCTGAGTATTGCTTTCAACTCCTTGCCCAGCATTCCCTGTGAACCAGTTACAATAGCTTGCATTTGACCTTCCTGTTCTTTCTCTGGCTATTCTTTGGTGTTTATTTTATCAGCTAGTAGCTCACCGACAAGCTCCACGCATTCCCGACAGGAGAGCTTATTAGCTTTTCTAATACTGCGACAATCAGAGTGTTCAGCTTGCTGTTTAAATTTATCCAATATATCCTGTATTGCCTCTGGGTTGTTTTTGAGCAATACTTCAGCAGCATAAACTGCGCCACATCTTCCTTCCGGTGCTCTGCCGCCGCCAAACTTGCGGAAATTCTCTTCAATATATTCATCTGTCATGTTGCTACTATTCGCGTAGGCTTTTAAGACTGCCTGACAGCAGTTAAATCCTTCTTTGCCATGGTAATATTGTACGGCGATCGTGCTGGTGTTTAATTCCATTTTTCTCCTCTGAAATTATAAATACTTAACAAAACCAGATTCTCTGAAAGTGGTTGAGTTATAAATGTCCTAGTAATTTAGCTGGCTCTTCCGGACTTTTAGTTGTGGCTGAAAGATAAGCTGAATTTATTGTTGCTATTGTATTAAGGAAACTATCTGCTGAGCAGCTTAGTTTCAGGTCGGGGTTGTCGAGATGATTGAGAAAGTGCTCGAATTGCCTTATTGTAGCTTTAAGAGTGTTCTCATCCATAAATTCGTACTGAGCTATAATGCCGTTATTTCGGTCAAATTGTTTTATGACCAGACCATCACTGTGAATACTGCCTTCGGTTCCGTAAAAGGATAATTCAAATTTTTGCATTCCAGCCATCCAGCTACAAGTTAAATTGGCTATACAATGGTCAGGATACTCTATTGTAGCTATTGCTGAATCTTCTGTGAGGTAGGGCGGCAATGATATTTTTTTGCATTGATCACTGTTAACGGAATATACTCGCAAGGGCAGGCCATTTATCCGGGTAAGCAGGTCAATAAGGTCGAAATTATCTTCCAGAAGTACGCCTCCGCCCGACAATGTAGGCTCTCCCCGCCAGTCCAGTACTCCTTCATATTGCCTGATATTGGTTATCTGGCTTTGGTATAGCGTTCCGATAGCCTTACTGTTTATAAGTTCAGTGATTTTATTATAAAGCAGATTGCCTCGTGTTGCACAACTGATAGCCAGGGCACAATTATTTTTTCTTACATCTTTTATCCATAAATCGATCTCTGAAAGATCCCGGGCCGCTGGCGTGGTTTTGAATATATTACTATTACTGGCAGCGGCAATATGTATAATTTCCCCGCATTGATAGTTAGGCAGACCCAGCAGTATTATCTCTGGCTTTTCAGATACAATAAGCTGTCTTGAGTCATGATAGGGAGCAACATTATATTTTTTGGCAAAATCTTCACAACCAACTTTGTTTCTATCAAATACCGCGCATAATTTACACCGCCCATTACCCTGGAATTGGTCGATGAGTTCTGAATTCGCCAGAGGAGAATTTAGCCCTATTATTGCAGTTTTATATGTTTTCATCCCGAATTGCCCTTGAGTTGCTCGCGAGTGTTATTTCCCCAGCTTTTTAATGAGCATTTCTGCTACGCACTCGGGCACCATTCCTGATACATCACCATCATGCCTTGCAACTTCTCGAATAAGTGTTGAACTTATAAAACCTTTAGTTTCGCTGGTCATAATAAATACGGTTTCGATGCCAGAAAGAGTACGATTGGTTAAGGCCAACTGAAATTCATATTGAACATCAGAAATATCCCTTAATCCACGCAAAATAGCATTGGCTTTCATCTCTCGGGCAAAATCGACCGTTAAACCAGAAAAACGCTCTGCTCTTACATTGGGCATATTTACGGTGATCTGCCTGATCATTTCCAGCCGTTCGCCACCAGTAAACATGTATTCTTTTTGGCTGCTGTCTCCAACACCAATGACAATTTCATCAAAAAGCCCCGAGGACCTTTCAATTACATCAAGGTGCCCGTTAGTGATCGGATCAAATGAACCAGGAAATACAGCTCTTACAAACTTATTATTCATCTCTTAATTATAATCTGAACCTTTAATGCCGTCAATTGTAACATTGGCATCTGGCAGATTGTCATTAGCCTGAGATATTCTGGAAGCTTCAATGAAGGCACTGTGGCCATCGGCAAAGACGAAATTCCTTTTCCCGGACCAATTCCACCAGCCAGCTTCGTCGTCATTAAGGGCATGATTGCTATGCCATTCACCGAACATGATCTTCGAATCTGGGTATCTTACAGATTCTTTGCTCTGAGCTACTACTGATAAGCTATGGCTCAGCGTCTCGTTGCTGGTGGTAATGGTGTTAATTGTTTCTGAACTATGGAAAAAACTCATGG
>JAFGDI010000128.1 GCA_016932145.1 Sedimentisphaerales bacterium | reverse complement strand
CCAAAAATACGCTGAATGCTGGAAAAATATCATCAGATAATCTTCCCCCGACAATAGAGATATAATTCAAGCAATAATAGTACCAATGCCGTAAATATAAGCAAACTTACAATGCCAAACCAATTAGCCTCATCAGGGCCGACCAATATGCCCCCGGCTTCTGCCGGAGTATAATTTACCGCCCGATCAATAAACACATCTGACTTACCGACAAGTTCAAACAGTCCTGACATTATGGGTAAAAATTGTGGCTGCTTCCAGAAATTAGATCTCTGGAGAAATAAACTCTCAGCAAGAATTATTGTCCGATCACTATAAAGGTAAGCCCAGGCTCCACTTTGGCTATCTGCCAGTAAAACCTCAGCATCTGGACCGGCCAGCTCCGGAGAAATCGCACCCATAGGAGCAAACAGATCAATGGCCAGATCGTTCTTGCCAGTAGAAACAAGATGACGCGTAAAAAATGGAGAAAAGGTTATCTCCCCTTGTGCCGGGGCAGTTTGTGAAGAACTGACAACGATGATCGCCGGCTTGCCCAATGACATATCACCAACATCAGCAGTTATAAGCATGTCCGCCTGTGCTTTATCAGCTACCAGCTCTGCACCAGATGCCACCCTGAGTAATAGCTCAAGAGGGGCAGGTATATTCTCTGAGAGATAAACCTTCGTTTTCACCTTATCTTTCGGTGAAAATAATGAGAAATCACTGACAGGGTTAAACTGACAAAATTGTCTGGCAGTCGGCAGAGAGGCGATAAACGGCAATACATCAATGGCAGAAATAACCTGTACCAGGCAATCAGAATTTCCTCTGGCAATATTGTCGGCCATAAATACTGCCTGCACCATACCATAAGGAGCTTGTGCCTGACTGCCTGATAAGCCCGCTACGGCATTAATAGCCGTCAGTCTGTCATCTGCACTATTAGCCAGAACCAGCGGCAGATCGGCAACGGCAATTACTGTTATCTTATCTGAATCTGCGGCCCTCTTTATGCGAGACAAACAGTATTCTTTGGCAAACTCCAGCGGTATATTGCCGTCATTAGTCGCTGGTTCTGACATTACCCTGCTATTGTCAATAATATACACAGTATTCTTGCCGGTTCTGTTCAATGATGGCTCCATAAGAGCAATAATAAAAACAGAGGCTATAAAGACAAGAAAGACCAGAGTAGCCCAAAAGCCAAATCGCCCTTTCCACCTGACTGTATGACTTTTATCTGCCAGATCGCCCCAGAAAAGCACCGATGGTACTACCAGACGAGTATGTTTAATGGTCAATAAATGCGTGACCACTAATACCGCTATTACCGCCAGTAAGGCAGCTATGGCATATTCAAATTGTAAGCCGTTAAAAATCAAAGTAATATTCCATTATCAGAGATAAGACAACCGAGCATTTCTGAGAGTTCCGCACTGGCATTAAGATCATAATAAAGCCAGTTTCTCCCGGCGGCATAACGAGCCAGGGTATCAAAATACAACTCTCTGGCACGCTGATACTCTTTGATACGAGCCGGGTTAATATTCAGACTAACCTCCCTGCCGCTTTCTGGATCAGCCAGAGTAAAATCACCTGCCAGATCAGGCTGCCTTTCCTGAGTGAGAGAAAGATTTATCAGAGTTATATTATCTGGCCAGAAGTTCATACACTCCACCAGATACCTAACCCCCTGATGACAAAGCATATCGGAGATCAAAACCGTATGACCAGGTTTTGATGTATGTAAATCAGCAGGTGAGTTTGTTCCGCCAACTGAAACAGACTCTATAAAATCTGCCAGTAAGCCATAACTGGTCAGGCCAGAAAAAGACCGACTGCTTCTGCCCTGAAGGTTGGTTATTGTAACATTAACACCAGCCTTGAGCAATAAATAGCCTAAGGCTGCCGCCAACTGCCTTATTCTGAGAACTTTAGCCTCACCAGCAGCCACAATCGAATCTGACAGGTCAATTACCAGAGAAAATTTTATCTGTACCTCTGGTTCGGCAACTTTATGTAGCAGTTGTCTCTTACTAACATAATGATGCCAGTCTATCGTCCTGAGGTCGTCCCCCGGGCAATACTGTCGGTACTGGCGAAATTCCGGGCCTGCTCCGGCATTATTCCCCCTGAAGCTACCATAACTCTGCCCTGGCAATCGGCCTGTCACTCCCACCTGCAAAGCGGCCAGCATCCCTATCTCTTTTTCATTCAACAGTGTCAAATTACTCTCCTGTTAAGCCTGAAAACAGCATAACATATTGCAACAATATCCATTCTTCTCACTCGGCACCATTATAACATACCATCTCTGATATAATATCATCAGCAGTTATCTTCCGGTTGGCCGCCTGATAATTCAGTAGCAACCTATGGCGAAAAACACAGTGAGCCAGTTGATTAATATCCTGACACGAAACAGAGGTTCTACCGGCAACTATGGCCCTGACCTTAGCCATACGAACAAGAGCCTGCACGCCACGAGGGCTTATACCCAGAACGACATTATCCCGGACTATTGCCAGCTTACTTTCAGCAGGATGTGATAAAACAGCCAGCTTAATAGCATATTCCAGGATCGAGTCAGGCATCTCAACCATCATAGCCTCTTTTTGCATCTGTATAACCCGCTGACTGTCTATAACGCGGTCAACTCTGGGCGAAATAGTGCCGGTAGTTAATTCCAGCACTGTCTTAAAATCACTGGCACAAGGGTAACCTATAAGCAATTTAGCAATAAAGCGGTCAAGCTGAGCCTCAGGTAAAGGATATGTCCCTTCATGCTCTACCGGATTCTGCGTTGCGATAAAAATATTGGGCGATGGCAGAGTAATAACCTCTCTGCCAACAGTTACCTGACCTTCCTGCATAGCTTCGAGCAAAGCCGACTGGGTTCTGGGCGTAGCCCGATTGATCTCATCCACCAGTACATAGTTCGCCACCACCGGCCCCTGCTGATAGCTGAGCTGATGTCTGCCGGTTTCGGTCTCTATCAGGGTATAATGGCCTGTAATATCCGCCGGCATAAGGTCTGGCGTACACTGGATCCGCTGATAGCTCAGGTCCATAGCTGCTGCCAGACTGCGGGCCAGAACCGTCTTGCCGGTACCCGGAACACCTTCCAGCAGAATATGCCCACCAGCCAACACTCCGGCTAATATATCGTCTATTATCTCTGGCTGACCAATAAACCACTGGCCAACCTGCTCTTTTACCCGGGCATGATCCTGCTGAAAATCGGCCACTATTGTTCTGACATCATCGCGATCTTTCATATTATTGCTTTTCCTTTAGCTCTATACCCTGTCGAACCAATTTGAAATATTCTTTTGAGATATCCAGCCATTGTTCTGAAACAATTGCATTATCTACAGGTTGTTTCTGTAGAGCAGGTACACTTTGCCCACCCACCTGGGGCGTCAACTCAAATTCACCGCCGGGAACATATCCATTTAATATTTGCTCATTGCCATTCTGGCTGATACCTTTTATATAAACCCTGAGCGGATCACCGCCAATACCATAGACATCTGCCTTTGGCCTTTTTTCTATAACTATACCACCATAACCCTTTTGGAAATAATCTTTTTTATTATTGGCAAAACCAAGCGATCGCACCGGCTCTTCCAGCCTGTCAGCAAGATATGGCCTTGCCTGACGCTGCAATACCCCAGAGCTTTTATTTTTCATATCTTTATCATTGCCTTTATGCCTTTGGGCAACACTCACTGAACGCCCGGCAGCCTTCAAATCCGTTGTCAGGGCAGGGTTACCACCAGAATCACCAGGTAACAAATTATCATTATAAAATTCATTTTTAAGTTCAGGAAATAAAGCACTATATTTTTCTGCCAGTATATCAGCACCTGCTGACATCTCCTGAGAAAAGGGTTTATCACTGCTACTGGCACAGAAACCTTCTGACACCGAACCCATTAGCCCATATTCACCACCAGATAAATGACTATTGAAGGCATTATAACCAGAACTCTGACCAGAACCTTTTTTCAGGCTTTCCAAGTAATGCATAAAATCAAAAGGCATAGACAATTTCACTGGCTCTGTAACATTAGCACTGCTGCTCTGGCTCTCATCTGACAGATAAAAGCCATGTCGCTTTAACTGGGCATCATCTCCCGCTGATAAAACAGCCCCGGCCCCAACTGCTCTCTCCGCCAAATTGCCAGAAATATTATCTGGCAGTAAAGCTATTATACCTATCAGCAATAATGGCATCAAAACTATCCAGCCGGGCCTTTTATATGGCAGTGCCAACCACATATCTTTATTTTGCTTTAACAAATCAAGCCCGCTTTCTATCGTAGCTCTGGCAAAGAGAGTATCGCGACCTGCCAGACAACATTCAAAAGCATTCTGGATTAGATTGTAGCGATTGGTTCTGCTATCTGCCAGCTCTATACACTGCCGAACTGGTACCGGCTTGATTAAAAAGAATATAACAGTAGCCAGACAGTAAACCGCCAATAAACCTGATAGCATAAAAACTACCTGTAATGGCATAAAGTCAACCTGCATAATACAGGCCAGAATCAATATCAGTGAGGAAAAACTCAATAGCCACGCTGATATATTCAAAGCTCCAAGAAATGCCAGATATAATCTATTAACCCTTATCTGCCAGGAAATACCGGATAAACAGGCAAGGAATTCAGCTTTTCTTACTGCTGACTTATTCACAGACCACCTCCATCAGTCAGAGATGCCCGGGCATAGCCGCAAACTACACCTGCCTGATCATAAAACTTAGTCAGCACCGCACATTGTTGCCAGTCGATAACATCACATGACCATACAGGTTTAACAGCCTGCTGCGAATCCTGTTCCTGCTGATAACTTATAAATCTATTTTGCTCCTGTTCTTTACTGAAACTGATCTCTATAGGAGAAGCATCAGAGCTGCCAGAATGCAACTTGCCCCGGCAGACATTGTCAATAAAATATAGCCTGCCATGATCATAAGTCAAAACATTGCTCTCCAGAAGCAATATTTCATACCGGGTATAGCCGCATGATGGTGGCACAACTGATACCGTAATTTTATCATCCCGTATTGTAAGAGCAGAATTACCTGTCGAAATACCACTATGCTCTTTGAGAGAATATAGGTTATCCATTATCAATTCTGCCGAACCCAGCTCAACCCGACTAAAACCATAGGGCTTGCCATTGACATATACCGCCGGCCGGGACTGGGCATTATAATCAACAGCCAACTGCCGGCCATATTCAGTAGCCAAAGGTAACAGGTCCGGCGTATCAGACATATAACATACAGAGGCAAATGGTGAACGGGGGTAAAACCTGCTGATCGCTTCCAGGGCAACACTCAGATTAGCCAGCTCATCTGCGTCAGAATAAACAAAATACTCCAGCAAAACCGTATCGGCAGCCGTCCATTGCTGATCAACCAGGCGTGGGTACATTACCGGCGGACTAAAGCTGCTGTGCATCTCCCGGGCATCAGTCATACTGAAACTCCGACGAAATTCTGCTGAATTATACAGTTTATTTAACTCAGCTAGTGCCGGTTGATATGGGGCAAAGATAGCAGATGCCCGAAAAAATCGGGACCAGGCCCGCACTTTATTACCCTGGCTGAGATAATAGCGACCCATCTGATAATTTATCTCTGAGTTCAACGGCTGATTAAATACCGCTGACAATAAATGTCCATAGGCCTCTCTGGCATAGCCGCTATCGAGCAACAATGCCCCTAATCTGGCCTCCAACCTGTATCTTTGAATTATAAGGTCACGAGAATTATATATTTTATTGAGCATAGTTTCATATAGCACGCGAGCTATTTCCACGAAATTTTCGTGGTCAGATAACTGCTCCAGATTATATATTATCTTTTCCGCTGCCTGCTCTGGCTTATTATTGACAACGAAAGAATTGCAGATCCTTTCGATTATATGACGGTCATAAACCTTATCAGCCAGAGAGTGCTGTAACAGGAAACTGGCAGCCTCATCGGCCAGACGAGCCCCGGGACTATTATCCAGATAGGCCATAACCCGCTCATGATCCTGATCAACAACTGCGGCAAAATATTCTCGCTCAGAAAGATCAGGAACAACCCCCGCCTTTTCCTTCAGATATATGTAACCCTTATCCGGATCGAAAATAACCGTAAAATTCTGCCAGAAGCCGTTACCCACCACCGCATCATAACCAGCCCGCTCTATAGTAAAATTATCTACCGGCCTGATAGCAACATAAGGAGCAATATCAAAAGAGCCGAAATAGCAGGAATCAAAACAGCCATGATCATTACCGGCAATCGAGGCACATACACTATCTATCTGAGTATCATACAAACCCGTCGTTATAAATGACTTCAGGACATAACCCGGATAAGGCTCAAGATCAATATAATATGCCGGGCCCGGCTGCCTTAATACAACCCTGTGCCAGTCATCAGCCGGTTCTATTTGCTGACCGAAGCTGAGATACTTATCGGTAATATCAAGCTCAACCTGACCATCATCGCCAGTAAAGGCTGGTAAGCCAATAATTGCTAATATTATCCGATTATCCAACTCTGTGGCATAAAAGCGATTGAATGCCTGATGACTGGCCAAATCGGTAAAACCAAAAGAATCAACGGCTATCTTATTACCATTATAAAAATCAAACACTACCTCGGTACCAGTATCAAGCTCCAGGGTCCGGGCCAGAGTATTATTAAAGGCCATAGTATGACGCAGCCCCATATCTATAATAACATTGGCAGGGATTACCTGACCTTTAACAATAATATCACAGCGGGCAACTACCCGGCCTTCCAGATAGCTGATATCGATCTTGCCTGAACCAAAAACCAGCATGGGGCAGAACAATATCAGGAAAATAATAACTTTTTTACCTCTATAGAGCAAAATTATATCTCTCTACTCACTTGCAACTGCTGTCTGCTGCTCTTGATCAATATGAAGCAATCTTTCAACATGCAGATCCAGATACAGGGTGTTTGCCGCCTGACTATAATTTCCTCCATAAAGATGCGGATAATCTTTTTTACCCGGCGTGAAGTGATATTTCCCCATACTCTCACCCGGCGGAACAAGAAAACCGGGGGTATAGGCCAGTTGCCCGGTATTATCACGCAATAACCATTCCTCAGCCGGAATTATCACCCTGCTGACAGTACCAGATGATTCATATTGCCTGACAACCGAACGCTGCAAGACAGTAACCTTATTCTTATCTATGAGTGAGCCGGTACGGTAGGTATAGGTGTTGCCCATATTTCTCATCCAGTCTAACTGACAGTCAGGGCAAACCCAGATATCACTTGTACCATCAATATAGCGATATCTGCTGCCCGTCACTCTGCCCGTCCGATTATCAACAGAACGACCATCTAACAATGCCGCCAGACCATAACGCTCTGGATAACCGTAAAAATCGTGCGGATCGCGATAGCCCGGAGCCGCCCGAAATTTCCAGCCGCCAATAGCCTTCTGACTGGGGAACAGGTCATTATTATCCATTGAATACATCAATAAACCATGACCAACCTCTTTTAGGTTAACCGTACACACCACCAGTCGGGCCTGCTTGCGAGCCCTGCCTAAGGCCGGCAATAAAATTGACACCAGCAATGCTATGATAGTCATTACTACCAGCAGCTCTATCAGGGTAAAGCCTGTTTTATTATTGGCTAATGACTTTTTAATCATCATACTCCAACCAATTTTCAGTCAGTAAAAGCAGATCATTGAGATCCACATCATTATCAAGATCAAAATCACCCTGTGCCCAGTTCATAACCTGACCGGGAACAGATGGATAATTCAATGTGAAAATTGCAAAATCAAGCAGATCAATCCGATCATCAAAATTTGCATTACCCGCCAGTGAATATTGATACAATACCTCAATATCTGAATCGGTCACTGAATAATCCAGAAGCTCGGTATCGGCACGCCCCTGAGGCTTTCTACTATCAGGAATATCATTAACCAGCTTACTGTCGCCTGTCAGGTCGGCTTTAAGATAATCCAGATAATCCGCATCGTTAATACTTACCAGCAACTGTGACCGGGTCTTTTGCAACTGGGCCTTGAAAAACTCAATATCAGCAACGGTTATCTCACCATCACGATCAAAATCACATGGCTCGTAAACATTTATACCTGCAACACTTTTACTGCCAGTCGATGTATACATCAACTGCGGCATCTCCTGGCCGCCCGGACCAGCAATATATCTGACTGACAATCTCAGATTTTCACAATAATATATATGCTCCGAATTATTGGCAACAAGATTAAATACTACACTCTGAGCCCGGTTCTTAAGGCATATAATACGACCTGCAACATCATACAAATAAACATTATGCGGATGTCGATAATAAAAATAAATATTACCCCACTTATCATGGGTCAGCGACCATACCTTGGGGAAAAACTCTGGTCTGATAAACATTTCAGGGCTTGGATTACAGGGATCATAAGGTACGCCATTGACTGGCTCTGGATATGTTGTCGGATCATCACTATATATACCGTAATATTCCGGATCATAAGGGTCTATGCCCGCCAGATCAAGTATTCTCTGACCGTCCAGTACCTCATATATCGGAGGATTATCACTTCCGTCCAGGATCAGACAATTTATACCAAAAACATTACCGCTGACCTCTGAACCATCAAAAAGCAATTGATCCACATCATCGGCATAAGGCAATCCGGTAAGATTTCGCAAACCAACCGGAATAACCGTCAGCTCTGAATTTACCGTAAGATAATCGCCTGAGGCGGTATCATCAAACAACCGACGAAGAACACCAGTTTCCAGCTCATAAGACCAGATACCAGTGAAAGTCTTGCCCACCTTGAGCTTTACCTTACCCTGATTATCATGATATAATATCCCGCCTTCATTTGTATCTTTGGACCGGAAATATACCTTTTTACCATCTGTCGAAAAACAGACATTACCATCAGCACATCGATCTTCAGTTATTACCGGCAGGTCATAAAAGCCAAGGGCAGTGCCAAGATCCTGAACAGTGACCAGAGACGAAAAAGCATCATTCCAATTTACACAGCCATAGCCATACTGCGGGCCAAAATGCTCTACTTCCAACCAATTATGGTCGTAGGCAGCATTGGCACGGTCAGGCAGATTATCAGGATCATATTTGGGTGACAAGGGTTCATATTGATTTGGGTCAAAGCTGTTAGGGTCATAACCGGCAACTGGCGAACCGACCTCACGCAAGTCCCAGCTTAGCAGTCTTTTTTGCCAACTGGCATCTACTGTTTTGGAACTATCACTTAGTATAGCCAGAGTGCCGGCTCCATAATTCGTACCATTTACTCTTATCGCTGATG
>JAFGDI010000127.1 GCA_016932145.1 Sedimentisphaerales bacterium | reverse complement strand
TGCTGTTTTTTCGGCATTGCCCCGATAAGGCTGGACATCAGATAGTATAGCCAGATAATCTCTTTTACCCCCGATAGAGAGTTTGTATATACCGGGTTTAAGATCGGCCGGTAATGTTATCGAAGTCTGCTGCTTCACCGGTTCATTACGGTAGCGGAATAATTCTATATCAGCAGTGATCGTTTCGCCGGGTTCATAGGTCAGCCTGGATATATCAACTTTTTCAATATCAGCGGCAATAGAGCTGTCGTTAACGCGAATCTCAGATTCGATCTTTTCCAGCTTAACTTCATCCCACGGGCTTGATGTCATAAGAGAGCAGGCCGTGGCAACATCAGAAGTCAGTTCCGCAGTCGAATATTCAGAAGAGATATCAGATATACGGATCTGGCCGTATTTGCCAAAGTCCAGATCAACATCATATTCAACTGTGCAGAGATTTGGCATTGCCCCCCGATATTGAGCCGGGCCGATCGCTGATATGACAGCCATTGTAGAGGCATAAGACTCATCCTGTACCAGAGTCATATTGAATTCGACAGTTTCGCCTACCGGTTCAAAATGCACTACTGTTTTAGCCGGAGTAGTTGGCGTTGTTTTCCCGACCCGCCCGCAGATAGCCATTATCTCATCTGCCTCGACGGTGCCGACAATGTCAACAGCCTGGCCCAGTTTGAATGATGATTCAAAGCCGCTGACAAAGGTATGAATATAGCCGGTAGCCATAGGCCACTGGCAGGGGCCATTGCCATTGAAAGAATGGCCAAAGGCAAATACCCATTCATCGATCACTTCTGTCACTGTTCCCAGGGTACAGGCCTCTATATCACCACTTATCAGCGGAATGACAATGGTTGACCCGCGTTCCAGAACAGGCCTGCCTGCGGTGAGCTGTTTGCTGATATCACTGGAAAGCACGCCGGTATTAATCGTTAAACCGGGCATGAATTCCCGGAGGCCGCCCAGTGACCCCGAGGGCAACCCGCCGATACTAAGACCGCCGGTGAGCGGTTTGCTGCCGGCTGGTCCGGAGGTCATGCCCTGACCGCCAAATGACAACTTGCGTGTTATTCTCTGCCAGTCCTGCGGCTGCAAGACATCAGGGGCCATTAGCCGGGTATAAATATCCGGCGCGAGTAATTTTTCCCGGGCGGCATTATTCTTATCTGCTTTGGCTGATTCCGCAGCGAGGGCTCTTTTATAGCTGTTAAGCATTTGTTTGATCGGAGTTACTCCATAAAGCGGTTCTTCCTGAAAGGTCCAGCCAAAAGACATCGCACCGGCCATGCGGCCATTAAAGAAAACCGGCGAGCCGCTACAGCCGTGAACGCCTTTGGCTATATCAAATCGGGGCTCACCTACCACTTTGATGAGAAACGCGCTGCGACCAGCGGACTTAGCAGTCATTACAGATACTACCTCTACGGTAAACTGCTCGATTTTAGTGCCATCAAAAACGGTAAGGCCATAACCTTTCATGCCCCGGCTTAATTCATCAACATCGATGTATCTGGCAGGGTCAAATTCCAGTTTATCCAGAATGACCTGCTCATCAGCCGCTAAGTTGCTGAGCATAATAAAGAATATTGCGATCAATAAATGATATTTCAATATAGCCTCCTGCGGGGTTTATGCCCGCTGTTTTCTTATTACTTGCAACTAATAATCTTACATGATTTTTAACAGGTCGTCAATCCAAAGTTTTGGCTTTCTTTTCTCTGATTTTGCTTTATAATCTCTTAACTGATAACTGCTTCAGACCTTATGAATACTAACTGATAAAATACGCTTAATGTCAAAAAAAACAAACAATAATAATCGCTTATTTTACAGCCTGATGGCGCTTGCCGGCTTGCTGGTCTTTGTGCCTGCACGCTTGACTGAAAAGGCTAATCATTCCCTTGGTTATATTGTAAACCTTTTCTCATCAGTACCTTATACTGTTGTCGCCCAGAGCGACAGTTTGCTGGGTGAGATGCTTGATGCTGCTGATCCGCAGTTTGAATTGAAAAATAACTATCTGGCGGCGATAAATGCCCTGAATAATGCCCGCAGCGAGCTGGAATATCAGCAGCAGTTCATAACGGAGCTGGCCAATATCCGCGCTGAGTACAGTCTGGGGCGGGCTATGCTCATACGCAGTCATGTAACCGCCCAGGACAGCTCGGTTATCAGGCGGGCCAAAGTCATAGACAGAGGCAGTAATGATTACATTGTGCCCGGCCTGATTGCGCTGGCATCTGCCTCAGCTCAATTTTCGCCCGGTTCCGAACAGGCAGAGTTCACCGGCGATCCGGTAACCGATCTGGTATGGAAAACAGCAGTTGCCGGGCTGGTAAAAGAGGTACGCACCTCTTCCAGTGTTATACAATTGATCAATGACCCGGCTTTCACTGCCAATGTGGTTATCAGGCCGGCTTTTCAGAGAGAGGTTACTTTTCTCACCGAAGGCGTATTATATAATGATGGTTCGGGCGAGATACACATAAAACATGTAGAGACCAGCAGTGAAGTAATGCCCGGCGATGGTGTCTTTCTGAAGGCTTCGGAGCAGACTCTTCCGGTTGATATTATCCTGGGTTATGTTGACCAGTGCAGTTATGATCCCGATAATGCCGTCCTGTGGAATATTACCGTTAAGCCGGCAGTTGATCTCTCTGATATTAAAGATCTTGTTGTCATCAGGAAAAACAATGAATTGCAGTAGTAGCAGGCGGGTTGTTTTGATTACGGTTAAAAGTAAAAAGTTAGTAATCGTTCATACGATTTCAGTGAAAAGTTAAAAGTCAAAGGTAAAAGGACATCGCTGTTGAGGTAATCCGAAATCCCGAACTCGCTTCGGGGACGCGAAGCTATTTTAAATTATTATTCATTTTCGGCCACTGGCCGTGTCCTTTACTATTAACCTTTAACCTTTAACTAACCCGCACAGTTGGATATGTAAATATATGAAATGGCGATCCTTTACAATACTGGCTTTCATAATGCTCATTATGCAGTTGGCATTACCCAATCTGCTGGCACTGGGCAGCAGGGGGGTATGGCCGGACTTACTGGTCCTGTCGGCAATAATAATAGCTCTGCGTGGGCCTGATATTCACAATAATTTATTACAGGGCTGGTTTCTGGGCTTTTTCCATGATCTTACCAGTCTGGCCCCTTTTGGCATTTATACTCTGATGCTCTCTGTCTGCGTACTGCTGATCTCCGGCATAAGGCACTGGCTCTACCTGCAAAATATCCTGATCTTTATGTTTATTGCCTTTGTGCTGTCGTGCTTAATTGAATTGTCGGTATTTACGACCATGCTATTTAGAGGTGAGCTGGAGGGGGGGTATTTCGCTCCGATATTGGTAACGATCATATTTACTGCTACATACAATGCCGCACTTGTCCCCTGGCTCGCCCCTCTGGTAAAACAGCCCCAATGGAAACTGCTCTGAGATATCTCCTTAGTGCTTACGCCGCACGGGCGAGACTTG
>JAFGDI010000126.1 GCA_016932145.1 Sedimentisphaerales bacterium | reverse complement strand
TCCCACATTATCAGTATAGGTAACTGAAAAACTGTATGGACCGTATATCTGATTGGCAATATCGTCTGCTACTATGGCATTAACCTGCGGAACAGTCACATCACCATTAGTATAAGTAATGATATATGTTTCAGACTGACCATAGCCATAATCAAATATATGCAGATAGTTATCTTCATACGGCTGCTGGCTCAGATTGCGAATGACCTTATGGGTCAGCCAGGCATTATCACCTACCCGGAGATATTCACCATCAGCCCTCTGCACTGCTGCCAGTTGATAATCATTATAACCCGGATCTTCCAGACGGAGATAGGTCCAACCCTGCCCCATAGCCGGGACCGTAACAACCACCTGCAAGTCTGTTGGCGTTACAATGGCATCATACTCAGCATTAAGCACTGCTGCAACCGGCTCGATCCGGCCATCACTGAGATAAAGCCTATCTGGGCGATTGATAACATCTGGTATATCATTTACCAGGAAATCAGACATGCCATCATCATAAACACCCTGAGCATATACCGAGTGAATAAGCTCATGGATCTCGACGCTCTTTATTATCGACAGCCGCTCATCGCCAAAGCCATCGACATGCTCAAAAGTAGCACTATAGTCGATGAACTCTCCCTGTAATGAAGAGGTGAACAGCCAGCGGCCTATCTTGCTTGTGTTAGGATCTATGTCACCCAGATTAACCGCCAGCGAAGGCTGAACTGACTGACCATCGATCTCTGTCCCGATTATACGGAAGTCGATCAACAGACCCTTTTCATTTTCTATTATCTGAGGCTGAGCTGAAGTTATCTTCAGGTCAACAGCCTTGCCATAACCACTATTACGAACCATGACCGCCAGCTCATACGGAACGGCTGGCTCGATCACATCGTCTGTCCAGGGGTCATCACTATAAACATCTTTCTGATGGAAATAACTCAGACTAAGCTCTGGCTGCGGATATACCATGATCGATGCCGCACTCAGCGGCACAACTACCACACGACCTTCATCAAGATAGGTAATAGTACCACTGACAAAGAATTCCTCAGGCTCAGCCGTCGTTACCACGCTGGTTGAAGGCACTATCTTCCAATTGGCCTGACCAGAACTCTGGGCACCCAGACCACCAGTACCATCGGGCATACCCATATTAGTCACTACCGGCGGATAAATACCAAAAGCATCGGTCACTACCACTCGCTGACTATTGCGTACTTCAATGTCAACATCAATCGCTTCTAATGGCCGGTCTGTGTCATTGATAAGCTCCAGACAGGCATCAAATGCCTCTCTGGTCATAACCACTTCCTGCTCGATACGCAAACGAACTGTAGCACATATACCCTGCTTCGCATCAAGTGCGGTATATAACTCCAGCACTCGATCAAGTACGGCATCTGATACCTCATCATAAGGTAAAGACACACCCAGTGCCTTTTCCATTTTCTCTACTGAACTATAGCCCAGTGAGCCGGCAAGCTCTTCGGCTGTTATAATAAAATCAGGAACTTCCGGCTCATTATCAGCCGCCGCTATAATACCGCCGTTGAACCAGTCAGCCGCCGATGCCGCTAGCGGGTCATCGGTACAACTGCCCTCTGCTATTACCTTACTTGCACCGGCAGAAAACGATGTGTCATTATAGGTAAATTCTACACCGGCTTCAAGGGCCAGGTCTTCTACACAACCCTTAACCACCAGACCAGTATCATTGCAAAGCTCTGCCTGAACATTTCCACCACTGGAAATACCAGCCTTAACCTCACCACTAACTTCATCTGAGCCAACTACTACCTTGGCCTCACCTATAGCACCGATAAATATATCGACACCAAGTTTGGCTGCGGCACAATAACGCCAGTCCTTTTCACATTCCTTACTGGCTGTACCAGACAAACCGCCAGACAGAGTTATATCACCGCCCAGACCGGCCTCCAGCGTAATTCCCGCTTCGCCCAGCCCTGGCACTTCCACTGTACCGAGGTCAACTTCACCGTTTGGCCCGACAAAGGAATTAACTGAGAAGTCACCGCCCAGCGTAATCTCCTTCTTCCACTCACCGGTAGGCACGCCGTCTTTACAGCACCTTTCCAGTTCCAGACCTACACTGACAGCAAAGTCAAAATCATCTACATCAAAATAAGGTACCAGCTTCAAAGCCGCCTTGGCTACCCTTTCAGCAATAGCTTTCAGGAATCCGCCGGAATAGCCAATCGAAAACGAATAGCTCGTCTCGCAACCCTCACAGTCAACCGGCGAGGAAACATCTATTGGCACACTGAATATACAGGGCATACGACCGCCACTGCCGCCGCCGGTTCCACCTGTTCCGCTCCAGCCGCCGCAATTAATACAGCCGCTGCCTACGGCATAGCCAACAGATGGACCTGATGGCGCCGGACATTCAAAATCACGCGGCGGTACGGTATATAATTCGACCTTACGCCACTTAGTACCATAACATTCCCAGCTATAAACTGTATAGGCTGGTATATGACAAATTCTCGCCGGGGTTGACGCTGCGGCAATGCCACCTTCTGCCGCCGGCTGTACTGCCGGGTGACGAGTTATCATTACCGGTATAGTTATCGTTGTCTTAGCTGGTATCTCTTCCAAAGTATCTACCAGCGGATCAATCGTAATCTCCGGATTATCAGCAAAATATAAGCTCAGATCATAAGCTGAGATCAGACCATGATTAGTGAAGTTCAGGTCAACCTGCATACTCTGACCATCTTGCAACAGGTCACTCATATCCAATACCGAAGGCTCGACTGTTACTACCGGAGCGGGCACATCAGTTTTGAAGGTTGACTCTATCACTATCTTATAATGATCTTCTATACCCACCGGCGTAACACTCCAGACATATTTAACTGTCTGATATGCCAGATAAGCAATAACATCTGCCGTACGACCAGGCTTGACATATACAGTTGAAATGTAATTATCATGCTCAGCGGCAGTAACCTTAACCGTATAATAACCCTCAGTAAGGTCAGCAAAAGTTATGCGACCCTCACTGTCGGTATAACCTGTTACCACAGTCTCTTTACTGACCGGATCTACAACATTGACCAATGCCTGCTCAACCTTGGGAGCGCCCTGGGCATAATAGGTGTACTCATCTACCGCCGTCACCATCAGACTGCCCGTTGAACTCGATATTGCCCGGAATACAAACGGCACTTCTGCATAACTATCACTGCACTGCACCAGCAGATAGCCGGCATAATTACCCAGCCCCAGATCAGCATCGGGTAATAACTGCAATACCACCTCTGTGCTCTCCCCTGCGGCCAGTGATGTTACCGTAGCGGGTGATGCCAGTTTCAACCAGCTTACTTCTGGCAATAATACTGATATCAATCCTGAATCGCCGCCGCCGGTATTACTGACTACAAAACTAACCAGAGTCTGGCTGCCGCGCACCATGCCGGCATTAAGGCTCACCGGCTCAACTGACAATACCGCCTTATCGGTCGGAACAGTCAGATCTAAGGTCATCCGCACCACAGCACCCTGCTGACTTTGCACATCGATCAGCACAGGAGCAGCAATATCACCACCTGTTACTGATACACTATAATATATCTTCTCCGTTGAAGCAGCGCCAAGCTCAGCCGGTAACAAAATATCAACACTAACATTATCAGGCATAGATACAACCTGATAGGTCAGGCCGGTCATGGCTATATCAGACAGATTCTCCAGCTCAGCTTCGCCGACATAACTGCCATCTGGCAATACATGCACCGCCGTAACCGCCGGGGTCACACTCATGCCATATACCACAAACTCATCTGTCACGACACCGCCACTACCTGCCGGATGGTCAGCCGACAGATAATAATGCCCTGCTTCCTGACCCAGTAACTGCATATCTGCGGCAAAATTACCTTCACTATCAGTCAGAGCTGTAACATAGCGATTGAAGCCCTTGACACTTGCTGCTATCTTCACCGGAACAAAGGCAACCGGCTCTGCGGTCATCAGGTCAAGTGCCTGACCATACAATGCCACGGCACTGCCGCCTGTAGTTGTATCAACATCAGTATAAACAACTGCATTATAGCTTACCGGCACACTAAGCAGCCAGGTTTCATCATCTGTCGCACCTTTGTCATCAGTAACTCGTATTACTACCGGATGATCACTGCCTGATGCTATCGGCTCTTCCCAGGTGACCACACCCAGTTCACTGTCTATGGTCATACCCGCCGGACCGCTGAGCAATTGCCAGGACACTGCCGGACCGCCACTGACCAGCACTGGCAATGGCCCGACATACACCTCCCTCTCATTGATCACTGCATTTTCTATCTCACCTATTATCGGTGCTTCCAATACCTCCAGCAGCCAGGTAACTGTATCTGAACCTACCGCATTGGCCAGCTCAACAGTAATACTATATGGCTCAGATGAATATACCGGCTGAGGCCAGATAACCCTGCCTGTACTTATATTGACCGACATACCATCAGGGCCGTCCAGCAAAGTCCAGCTCATCGGACTGCTGCCGGCCAATACCTCCGGCATCGGACCAAAATAGGTGGAAATACCAGCTACCGTCTGCTGACTTGCTATCTCTGCCAGCACCGGCACTGTCATAACCGTAATCTGCCAGCTCTCCTGACTGTATCCATCTGCATTTTGGGCCTGTATTGTCACTTCATAAGGACCAGTACCAACCTGCGGATCTGACCAGCTTATCGCACCGGTATTATCATCGATCTCCATCAGTTCCGGACTGGCTACCAGCGACCAGGTAACTGGCTCAAGCCCACCTGCCAGAACCGGCTGACAACTATATGTCTCATGCTCGGCTATACTGATATCTGCAACTGGCACGATCACCGGCAGGTCAAGCACTGTCAACTGCATACATACACTGTCACTACCCACCGGATTACTACCCTGCAGGCATATTTCATATGGACTGCCATCTTTTACCGGATTACTCCAGTATATCTGGCCAGTAGTCGCATCGATGGTCATCTCCGCCGGGCCGCTTAATAATGTCCATACTACCTGCGGGGCTCCATTAATAACCTGCGGTATCTCACCAGCATAAGCCAGACCCAGACGGGCTGTCGCTGCTGCCATATCCGCGATCTCCGGCGTAGCCATAAGCTCTATCTGCCAACTTTCAGTATCTGTTCCCGCCGGATTTAAGGCCTGAACCTCTATAACATATACGCCCGGCATCTCTGACCCGACCCATGATACCACGCCTGTCGCTGGATCTATCTCCATATCCGCCGGGGCATTTACCAGCGACCACACCACCGGCTCAGTACCGGCAGTAAGTGCTGGTGCCTGGCCAACATAACCCAGACCAACTTCCAGGACTTCATCAGATATATCCGCTATCTCTGGTGCTACAATCGGCTGAGGAAGATTAAAACACAAATTGTCTATCGCTGAAGTGTCACTACCTGAGCCAAGCGTTATATTAACCCTGGCTATTACAGGCTCTTCAATGACAACTTCTGTGCGTGATGCTCCACCTTCATGATACTCCTGACTGAATATAACATTATCGCCAAAGTCATAAGCTGTTACTACCGCACCTTCTTCCTCGGCATCTATCACCCAAAAGGAAAAATAGTCGGTATATGCCTGCTGGCTTGTGCCCGGCAAAACAAAGGTCAATTCCACTTCGCCCGCCTCTGCCTCAAATGCTGTCGGATCACCAAATACATTCGCTGGTGACACCGGCACAAACTGTGTCGGCAATTCATTGGTCACACGCAGATCACCACTTATCACATTAAAGATCACTCCCTCACCAGCATAATCATCGGTCAGATATGTACCAGAAACCTTCTCGTCAAACACTACCTGCTGACTGCACTGATACTCTGACAGGTACATATACTCCTGCGGAATAAGACCATTGTGCAAAGCTGTTATCCAGTTAAACTCCAGACCACTATATCCTACAGAATTTGCTGCATAGAGCAGAGTTATCGGATACAAACCCTCGGATTCAAACTCCAGATTATAACTTGACCACCCAAACCCTCTGTCACCTGCTGAACCTATAAAGGTGCTGCCAGCTATCAGATAAAAACCATCATCACTGCCAACTCGCAATTGCATATCTATCGCCGGTGTCGATACATTCCGGTCCAGATCTGATGTCACTTTCAATAAGGTAGTAATTTTCAAGATGAAATTACGAGCCGCCACGCCCGCCAACTGGTCCGGCGTTGTTGTCGTTGATTGAAAAAAGGTATTAAAACTCTGACCTACATTGATCGTATTGCCTGGTCGGGGAAAATCAACAAACGGGCTCAGCGTCGTTCCCGATGGTGTCCTGCCTGATATCGCCGCTGGTGTCGGAGCCGGACCACCACCTATACTATTGTAGGCTTCAATAAATACACCATCTCCACTCACTACTGGCACACCCTGCGTTTGCGCCTGATCAGCACTTATCGCTATACCATAACTCTTATCAACAAATAGAAATGATGCCAGCAACAGAACCAAACAACTCAGACCCCTTAACCCTTTAAACATTTTTCTTACCTCTTATACTTCAAAATCTCAGCCACGACCCTTAAAACCGAGCAGATTAACCTCAAATATCCATCATAATACAAAACACTGTAAATGACATAAACCATTCGCACATAAATAACTACTAGACAACAAGTTAAATATGCCCCATGCCTAAAACGAAACAACCCAGGCCGATTTCAGGCTGTTTCAACGGCCAGAATAACAAATGCAATATTAAAATACAAGTTAATTTTCCACTATGTTTTAAAATCCAACTAAACCCCTACCCACAACGAAAACACATCTCAAAAACACTTAAACATGTAAAATCCCCCCAAAACACCCAAACCGCCCCAACCAAAACCAACCATTACTCTATGAATAGCTACTATTGTATTAATTTAAAAAAAATACAGACCGGCTTCTTACAAAACACGGTCTGCATACTCAGTTATTCAACTGAAAAAGGGAAAAAACATTTCACTAATATTATCTTATCGCTCCATACCAGCGAATGAACTTCTCCAAGTCTGGATTATTCAAAGAAAACTTATCGTTGGGAGAAAAATTAAAATTACGCTTGGTATCCATAGCCAATTGCAGTGTCATCGGCGATTCCCACGGCGTTATCTCGGCATGACCATCTGCAAAAGCCAGAGTGCCTTTCTTATTATGCCAGTTAGCCGGGTAGTCCTTCCATGTGCTATTCGTCAGGAAAGGAGCTCTAATATCCAAAGCAAAAGAACCCCTCAGATAACTCTGTTCCTGTTTATTTTCTTCAAGAAAAACCATTCTTTCAACCGAATTTTTTATCTGCCCGGTACTCTTATAAGCCTTAACCACAGCTGTAGGGATAGCATCTTCTCCATTCATAGAAGAACTGATCGCATAGGTCACAAAAGAATCTAATGGCTTAGCAAACTTTTCACTTTTATCACCCGGACAGTGATATACTTCGTGGGTTTTGACATATTTCCACATCTTACCCAGCTCAACACCGCGTTTCCTGTATGTCAGGCTCTGCTCTGTGCTTAAATCAGCATTGCTTGCATTCTTATCATTCATCTGCGGAACCGCCGGGGCACAAGCCCAGGCACATTTACCGGCAGCTTCCCAATCACCACCGCGATAAGCGACATCACCACCAGTACTAAGGTATGTGCTTCTCATACCACCAATAATCCTGTCGCCATTATCACCGGCGTACATAAGCCACGCGGTTATCAGGGCTTTCTGATTACCCAGACATACCGTTGCAGTTGCCTGCTGCTTGGCCTTATTCAATGATGGCATAAGTATGCTCACCAGTAATGCGATGATCGTAATTACGACCAGTAACTCTATCAATGTAAAAGCTTTATTTCTGTACTTCATTTTCACCTCTTATGTTTAATTTTTAGCCAATGACACGACATATATGCAATGTCTCTTACACTTGATATGTGAACCAAAATTTCACAAACATTTAACCTGTTTGCACCAAAAAGGCCATAAATATCTCGTGCACATGTATATATGTTATTTATATAAAAATATTTACAAAAATAATAAAAATACCCACTTATATACATTAAAATCTTAGAATAAGTCAACTTCACCCCAAACCACACCTTGACCAAACTAGCAGAAAAACAAACAAAATACCAGAACCATAATGACAAATACATGAAACTACCTGTAGTTTTTTACTGCCGTTATCAACCTTTTCCAGTATATTATCTGCATGAGCATAAAAGTTACAATTCTCGGCAGCGGCACCAGTATGGGCGTACCAATGATCGCCTGTAATTGCCAGACCTGTACCAGCTCTGACAGTCGCGACAAACGCACTCGATGCAGCGCCCTGATCGAGGTCAAGGGCAAACGCCTGCTCATCGATGCCACACCGGAACTGCGACTGCAATGTCTGGCTAACCATATTACTGACATTGACGCCTGTCTGATCACACACACCCATGCCGACCATATTTTCGGGCTCGACGACCTGCGCGGATTCACCAAAGCCCACCAAAAACCCCTGGAAATATGGTCCAGCACCCTCCATTTTGACAAATTATACAGCATTTTTGGCTATGCCGACCTGAAGCATACCGCCGGTAATAAAAACTTACCCCAACTTATCTTCCGCAGCTTCGACCCCAACGAGCCATTCACCGTCGCCGGCATTACTATCACCCCCCTGGAACTCCCCCATGTAGTAGCAAATTGCGTCGCTAGAATGAACACTATAGGCTTCCGCATCGATAACTTTGCCTATTGCACCGACATCTGCCGCATGGACCAGAAGCATATCGAAGCCCTCAAAGGTATTGACACCCTGGTACTGGGCGTCCTGCGTCACAAACCACATGTCGCCCATCTTAACATTGAGCAAGCCATAAGCCTATCCCGGCAGATAGGCAGCCGCCAGACATACTTTACCCATATCGGCCACAACATTCTCCATGCCCGCGACCAGAAAAATCTGCCTGAAGGGTTCTTTCTGGCCTGCGACGGCCTGCAAATTGAATGCTGACGAACAAACTAACCATATAACACTGGCATAAACACCACTCTGCCGGTATAGTATCCACATACGAACTTAATAGGGTACAGACAGCATGTCGCCACCGCGAACCTGAAACTTACTGTCCTGTACAATTTTCTAATTTTCCCAATTTAATTTTTTCTGGAGGTAAAATGAAAAAATATTGGATCAGTCCTATTGTAGCCCTCGCCGGGCTTGGTTTTAGTCAACTTTTACACAATCCTTCTCTCGCCAGCGACATATCTCAGTTGCAAGCCGATTTCACCAGTCCGCCGCCAACAGTGCAGACCAGCACATACTGGTACTGGATCAACGGCAATATCTCTAAAGAAGGAGTAATTGCCGACTTAGAGAGCATGAAAGCTGTCGGCATAAATCGAGCCTTCATCGGCAATATCGGGCTGGGCGAACATGAATGCCCTTATGGCCCGGTAAAGGTACTCAGCGACCAATGGTGGGAAATAACTCACGCCGCCCTGAAAAAAGCTACCGAACTGGATATTGAAATTGGCATGTTTAACTGCCCCGGCTGGAGCCAGTCGGGCGGCCCCTGGGTAAAGCCCGAACAGGCGATGAGATATCTGGCCAGCTCACAGACCATAATAGCCGGTCCTCAAAACTATTCTGGCTTTTTGCCGGTACCGGTTGACCCGTTCCAGGATGTCAAGGTAATTGCCTACCCCACACCCGAAATCACTCCTCTGCAAGTTAAATTATCAAATCCAGTCGGACAAGACACTATCAACACTTCGGCATTAACCGATGACGACCTGAACAGTACAGTAGAGATAACAAACGGCAGCTTAACACTGGATTTACATATTGCCAATAGCAATACAAGTAAAGCCCGCAGCCTGACGATCACACCTGCACGACGCAGCATCAGAACCGATGCCAGACTTATGGCAAAAATTAATAATGAATTCATAACTATCAGAGAATTCGTCATAGACCGGACCAATGATAACCTGGCTATCGGATTCAACCCCTACGGCCCGATAGTTATTTCTCTGCCAGATACTAATACAGACACCTACCGTCTGGAAATAACTAATGCCAGTCACGGCAGTACACTGGCTGAAGTTGAGCTCTCCGCAACACCAAAGATCGAAAGATATGTGGAAAAGAGTCTGGCCAAACTCTTTCAGGGAGCACTCCCCGGCTGGCATGACTATCAATGGCCACAGCAGGAAAAAACAGCCGATGAGCAGGCCATTATTATCGACCCGGCATCTATAATCGACATAACCAGCTACATGAACGCAGATGGCCAGCTTAACTGGCAAGTACCAGCCGGTAACTGGACTATCGTACGCTATGGCATGACACCAACCGGCGTAATGAATGGACCGGCTGCACCAGAGGCTATCGGACTGGAAGTTGACAAGATCAATAGCGAACATCTCGAGGCACATTTCGATGCCTTTATCGGCGAAATTTTAAGACGCATTCCGGAACAAGACCGCCGCTCATTCAAGGTTGTTGTTCAAGACAGCTACGAAAGAGGTGCGATGAACTTCACCGATGACTTCCTCGAAGGGTTCAAAGCTGCTTTTGGCTACGATGCCCTGCCATTCCTTCTTACTTACAACGGTTCGGTAGTCGGGTCAAATGAACAGTCAGACAGATTCCTCTGGGACATGCGCCGCTTTGTCGCTGACCGGGTGTCTTATGAATTCGTCGGCGGTTTTCGCGATATAAGCCATAAACACGGACTGTCTATCTGGCTGGAAAATTACGGTCACTGGGGCTTCCCCGGCGAGTTCCTCCAATATGGCGGCCAGTCAGATGAAGTGGGCGGTGAATTCTGGAACGAAGGCGATCTGGGCAGCATAGAAAACAAGGCTGCTTCTTCCTCCGCCCATATATATGGTAAAACCAGAGTATCATGCGAATCTTATACCTGTTCAGG
>JAFGDI010000125.1 GCA_016932145.1 Sedimentisphaerales bacterium | reverse complement strand
CTGCTGAGATCGCTATTAGCGTGCCGCTGGCTAATGCTGCTTCTACTCCGGTTAAAGCAACCGTTACAATAAGTTTTGCTGATGTCACCCTGAGCCAGTCAGCAGAAGTGCCCTCCGAGGGGCAGATGCTGGTGAAGTTCTCACCGTCTGAGTTCCCGGTGCTGAAAATGCAAGACCCGCAGCTCTGGTGGCCGGTTGGCTATGGCCCGCAAAATCTCTACGATCTGACTATTACCGCTGCGGTTGACGATACGCTCAGTGACAGCAGGCAGCTAAAATTCGGCGTGCGCGAGCTGTCATATCGTGGCAATGAACTTACCCAGGGCATTAACCTGCCAGATGATTCAGCCGATGCCCCCGGTCAGCTTGAGATCAGCGTGAACGGCCAGCGTATCTTATGCCGGGGCGGTAATTGGGGTTATCCCGAGATGCTGCTAAGGCTTTCGGATGACCGGCTGGAAAATGCTGTGCGTCTGCATCATGAAGCGAATCTTAACATGATCCGCAACTGGATCGGTATGAGTACAAATGAGGCTTTTTATGCCCTCTGCGATAAATACGGCATTCTTATCTGGAACGACTTCTGGCTGGCTAATCCTTCTGATGGCCCGGAGCCTTGTAATGAAAAACGCTTCCTGGCCAATGTCTCTGACACTATCCAGCAGTATCGCAATCATCCTTCGATCGCTCTCTGGTGCGGTCGCAATGAAGGCATGCCGCCGGCCTCGCTTGATAATGAAATGCGGCATTTAACCGAGATACTCGATGGTAGTCGCTATTATCAGTCGCATTCTTCTGATGTCGGAGTCAATGGCTGTGGACCGTATAAATGCGTACCGGTTGCGGGTTATTTCGATAAGTATAATCGCGGCTTCAAGACCGAGATGGGTATGCCCTCACTGCCAGAGGCTGCTACTGTTCGCCGGATGCTCGCTGCTGAAGATCCCTGGCCGATCGATGGCCGCTGGACATATCATGATTTTGCGCCGCAGGGCAATCAATATCGCGATGAATATATCAAGATGACCGAGACCAGGTTTGGCCCGGCCACTGATCTCGATGATCTCTGCCGCAAGGCCCAGCTTACTAATTATGCCGGGTATCGCGGTATGTTCGAGGGAGCTAACCATAAGCTCTGGCACGATTCTTCCGGCCTGCTGCTCTGGATGAGCCATCCAGCCTGGCCCAGTATGGTCTGGCAGGTCTATGATTACTGGTTCGGCACATACGGTGCTTATTTCGGGGCCAAGAAGGCCTGCGAAATGCGCCATGTCCAGTTCTGCGAGCTGGATAATACTATCGAGCTAATCAATCATACCTCCATTGAGCAGAGCTGCCAGATTACCGCCCGGATCTTCGCTATTGATGGCAGTCTGCTCTGGGAACATGCCCGGAGTATTACCGCGGCGGCCAATGCCCGAACTACGGCCTTTACTCTGAACTACCCGGCGGAATTACCCCAGGCCTGGCTGCTGAACCTCCGCTGGCAAGATGACAGTGGGGCGATCATCTCGGATAATACCTACTGGCAGGGCCAGAGCGACAGTTCCCTGCAGCAGCTCAATAATCTGCCTTCTGTTACATTGCTCTCGGCGGTGAGCTTTGCCTCACAGGCTGGTGATAATGTCATAACCGTTAAACTGACCAATGATAGTGAGCATATCGCCTTTATGACCGTTGTCAGCCTTGTTAATAAGCAAACCGGCGAGCCGATCCAGCCGGCCTTCTATAGCGATAACTACCTGACGATCTACCCCGGCGAAAGCCAGCAGATAACCATAAAACACAACCAGCCGCTGAGCCAGCCAGATACAGAAGTAAAAGTTAAACCGTGGAACTAGTGCTTACGGTGCTTACGGTGCACGGGCGAGACCAGGTCATTCGGCTTGCCGTTGGGAGTTCAAGCTTCAGCTTGCAAATATTAGCATGAAGATTAACAACCACGGACCACACGAACCACACGAAATTTAATATTTCTTCTTTTCGAGTGTTTTGTGTATTTAGTGGTTAAGAAAATCTTCTGCCTTATTAATATAAAGAGCCTTCCGCAGGGATGGGAGGATATAATGATAAATAAAGAGTTTATTTCGCCCGTGCGGCGTAAGCACCGCCGATTATTAGCTTTTGACAGTAATAACTGGGATTGATATAATTGAACGCGGTGAGTGAGAGATCAGGTCAGTTGTTATAGGTTTGTATTCAATTGCTAAATAGCGGAAAGTTGAAACTATGTTAAATTTCAAATGTGTTAAATGTGGTGAATTATTAAATGTTCCGGACGGTCATAAAGGAAATATGGTAAAATGTTCACAGTGCGGAATTTCAAACAGGATATATCAGCCTGAGAAAAAAACAGGAGCTAGTATGGAGCGGACAGTTGAGTCAGAATTATCTGGGGAAACACAAATGCGAGAAGATGATAGTGAGTGCACCATGCCTGGCGAAACTGTTGCCCTTATTGGTGATGCTGTTGTTGTTTTGCTGTGTTTTGTGGCATCATGTGTTGTGTTCGTAGTATTTTATTATGCCTACAAAACGACAGCCAGTTTTATTATGGCAACAATAGCATCTCTTATTGCGTGTGTGTCAGTGTTGGTATGGGCTCTTCTCATTAAGTATTTCGTTTCCATCCTTCAATGCCTGCATATTCTCATTGACCTGCAAATACAGACACAGGAAAAAAACGAGGATTAGTACATTCAAGTCATGTTTAAGGGGAAACCGGGGCAGGCAGTAATTAAATCTTAAATAATTGTTGAAAGCCTTTAAACCGCAAGGAACGCAGAAATTCGCAAGAAAAACGCAAAGGAATACAACTAATCATTTGCGTCTTCTTTGCGTTGCTCTTTGCGATCTATGCGGTTTAAAATAGTTATCAGTTATTTAGATAAAGATTAAATATGCCGAGCTGGTGCTCAGCGTTCCCAGTTCCGCCCGTGCAGCGTAACGGCAGATTTATTACGGGTTACGATATTGAAGGTGAGGTTGTGTGTTAATATGGAAAGAATATATATATATACAATTTTAGCACTGCACCTATTATCAGCTTTCTGTTGCTTAATAATGACACCAGCAGAGATATATGGCGAGTTATATTTCGCCGTAATGGCCCTTGTAGTTGCCCTGTGTTATTATAGAAAGATCAAAAACAGCAGAATATTACAGATATTTCTGATCGTAGGGACTTTTTTCAGGATAGCTCAGTGCTTATATAGTATCTGGAAATAATAGTTTGAGACAGATAT
>JAFGDI010000124.1 GCA_016932145.1 Sedimentisphaerales bacterium | reverse complement strand
TGTAAGTGCTGAACTGGCTTCGGGAATGCTTGTGCTACCTTTACTTGTGCGGGTATGTTCAGATAAATGAGACGCATAATCATGCGTCTCTACTGCATTACCACCACTTTTTCCATTTGAAGATCGCGAGCATGGCAACTACAACCAGCAGCATTATGCCTATAAGCACCTCATAGGAGTAATGCCAGTGCAGGCCGGGCATATATTCAAAATTCATGCCATAAAATCCGGTAATGAATGTCAGCGGAATAAAGATCGCCGACATAATGGTCAATACTTTCATTACCCGGTTCATACTATTATTCATCGCAGAAGAATAAAGGTCGAACAGGCCGGAAACCGCGTCCCGGGCCGCAAATACCGCATCATGTATCTGTTTAACATGGTCGTCCAGGTCACGCAGATAGGGGATAACCGGATCACGGAGCAATTCAGAATCATTTTTGAGCATATTACCGCTAAGCTCTCGTAAAGGCCAGGTGACCCGCTTAAGGGCATTTACCTGATTCTTTACATTATTGATCGCCTGCAAAGTATGAATATCCGGCTCAGTACCTACTTCCAGATTCAGGCTGTCGATCTGCTCTTCTATCATCTCGACGGCATAAAAGTAATTATCAACTATGCAGTCAATGAGAGCATAAAACAGATAGCCGGCA
Organism: Sedimentisphaerales bacterium; assembly: GCA_016932145.1. GTDB lineage: Bacteria > Planctomycetota > Phycisphaerae > Sedimentisphaerales > SM23-30 > JAFGDI01. Next base: position 10,528 of record JAFGDI010000124.1, on the reverse strand, counting down.
TCATTGGCTCTGACCCTGCCCCGCCCGGTCCGAATACGATTACGGATCGGCTCAAAGACATCGCCGGGCCGTTCCTGAAAGGTTATTACCCAATTATTGACTAAGACCAGACTTACCTGTTCTTCGCTAAGCTGGCGTCTTAGATTGTCGCAGGTGAGCATTTTAATAGCAACATGGAGACTGTCATCATAATCTTCGAGCTTAGGCCGCTGTGTGGTATTAACAATATCTTCGAGCATAAGATGGTGAATATTGAACCTCTTACCAATAGCATTTATCAGGTCAAGATCGGTGATACCGGTAACATTAAGCCAGAAGATATGATCCCTGTCATTAAGGTCGATATCAGCCGGCGTTGTCAGGACCATCTCTTCAAAATGGTCAGCCTTGAACTCAATTAGATACATTTCAGTCTTCTGGCGATTCTCTGAACCAATATGAACCAGAGTACCTGGCGGCATACCATGAGAAGCAGACATGCGTCTTTTAGTCTTGCTCATTATCTGCCTCCTTAATTACCAGTTTAGCCGCCGGGCTCGCCGGCTTATCAGTTACGGCAGTATCAATTCTCACCGGCACCGGCCCGCAGCTTATCGAGCGTATATGCAGGTCCCTCTGCGGAAAGGCGATCTCGATACCCTCTTTGCGGAACTCGGCATCGATCGTACAGTTTATGCCGTGCCAGACATCGGTGTAATCGTCCATATCATTTATATATACCCGTAATTCAAAGTTCAGAGTATTATCACCAAAAGCCTTAAAAATAACCCTAGGCTTAGGCTTCCAGACCACTCCTTTCTGAAAACGAGCTATACGCATAAGCGTCTTTTCCACTTTTTCCAGATCAGAGCCATAGGCAACCCCAATTTGAAAAACTATACGGTTCAGATTATCTGACAGCGTCCAGTTCATCAGCTTACCGGTTATAAATTCCTTATTGGGAATGATCAGCTCGCGTCTGTCCCAGCAGTTAATAGTGGTTGACCGCGTATTTATATGGGTCACCCGACCACTGACCTCTCCGACTGTAACAATATCACCTACACGCATCGGCTGCTCAAAGAGCAGGATAATACCAGAGACGAAATTAGCAAAGATCTCTTGCAGGCCAAAGCCCAAACCCACAGTAAAGGCCGCGGCAAGCCATTGCACTTTATCCCAGCCGATACCAATACGGGTAAATGACCAGCACACGCCAAATATCACGATACAATAGCGGATCAGGGCCAGAACAGCAAAGCGAGAACCCTCTTTATGCCCGATCGACTTTAACAGCGTAATATTTATAAGTCCAGTAATATTACGCGCCATCATTATCGTCACAACCAATATCATAAAAGCACTGAGTAGTGAAGTCAGAGTAATAAACCGCATCTGCTGGTCACTGCTGGTAACCTGCCAGAGCTGTACCTTGTCCAATACTGCTAAAGCCGGGAATACATCGCGGAAGATAACAAACAGCGACAGTAAATAGGCAAAAGACAGAACAAACCGCACAAACCGGGCTATCTGGCCGCAATATTCATCTACCTCTTCCGCCGATATAGCATCTTCGGCAAGCTCGGTATTTGGCTTTTTCTCAGCTTCGGGCTTTTTGCCAAAACCAGCCAATATATTACCCCTGGCCAGATATATGCGACGCACTACCAGTGAATTGAAGAGCTTAAATATCATTGCCGACCAGAAGGCAGCAAACATTCTCACCTCGAGCTGCCAGGCGGCATAGAAATAACCATTCCAGGCCATAACCGCCAGAGTAAGTGGCACTAATATACCGGCAAGCCTTAATAAATTCTGCAAGCGAAATATACCTGCTGGCTGCTCCTGCTCATCTTTATTGCCATTGCTTTTCCCAGGATAAAACACCAGTGCCAGAAAAGCTGAAAACAGCATCATAATAGCGATAAAGACCAGACGGCATATCTGAGATTTCCAGTTGAGCCCTTCAAGACTATGCTGCACATAAAGCATTATCAGCAGTGGCTGCATTATTATCACAAACCAACTGCCAATACGATAATAATAGCCAGCCTGCTCTTTGCTATAGTTAAAATGTGAAACGGCCAGCCCCTCACCCATAAATACATTTTTCAGAGGTAGCATGACAAAATCATAATAAGCCAAACTGATAAGAGCACTGGCCAGTGCCCGGGCAAAAACCATCTCTTCCGCTCCATACGATATTGTCTTGCCTATAACATATAAGGTCAGGGGCAAGGGCAAACTGTATATTATAGTCGTAAATAATGCTATAAGTGTATAGCTATAGCGATCATGTTCCGGGGTCGCAACCTTGGCTGCCAACTGACGCAAACGCCGACGATTGCCAAATCGCATAACATAAGCCAATAAAAGCAAAAGCCACAACAGCAGACTATTGGCAATTTCCTGCACTATGCCCAGGGGCACAGCAACAAAGATCTCCTTCCAACTGAAAACCGAAATTATATGTTTTATTTCTGTCCCTGTCTGCCTGAGACCGTCCAAAGACATACTCTGGGTATTTTTCACCCAGAGTATATGCTCATCAATAAAATTACTGTACTCATTATATTTCGCTACAAATTCCCGCTCTTTCACATCGATAGCCGTCAGTGTAGCAGTATAATTACTATAAAAGTTTACCAGAGTCTCCAGACTTTTACGCTGTGCCGTCAGCAGCTCTTCTACTTTGGCCATTAATTCTGTTCGCCTCTGACCCTCGGGCATATCCAGCTCAGACATGGTTTTTCTGACCGCTTCTGACATAACCATCAACATAGCTCTTTTTTCATCATAATCCAGCAGATCAAACTGGCTATCGCTTAGCTCGGCCAGCCTTTTCTTAAGATTATGCTTATTAACCTCAATATCAGGCAGGTTCCATCTCTTATTATGCAATAAAAAGCCTATAGCCGGCGATGAACCCACTTCCTGCACCATCTTACGCACCCGGTCATAATCGCTTTGCAGATCCTTTAATTTAACCTCAATCTCCTTCTGCTCCCGACCTACTGCTTCGATCTTATCGACCAGCTCACTTTGTTTCTCCGCTATCGACAGATTATCTTCTGATATCTTACTGAGTACCGGATAATTCTGATCTACTTCTTTGGCAATTGTCTGGGCCTGACCCTTGGCTGCCTCTGCCTGATCTTTACGACGGCTATTGACTCCCTCACGCCAGAGCTTTACCTGCTCGGTGAGAATCTGCTGGCGTTTTTCATAATATTCCCTCTGGCCATCAAGCAATTCTATACGGGCATTATACATTGCCAGCTCATTTTCCAGAGTCCTGGCCTTACACTTTAATGCCGTTTCCGAGAGCGTGTTGAACATTACTGTCGCTTGCCGAACCTCTTCATTAGTCGTCTCTGAACCAGCCTCAACCCCACCGCCAGCCGGTTTTAATAACCGATCATTGATCGAGGCTATCTCTACCGGTATCTCATTTCTTCGGGCCGCCCGCCTCTGCGGTTCGCCGGCTAATCGCGTATTTTCCTTTTGTACCTGCCCCAGCTCCAGCTCCAGGGCCGCCAATTTCTGCTCTGATTCCTCCAGACTTATTGAATCATTATATTCCTCTTTAACTGACAGGCCCTCTGCCATCTGTTTTTTTATCTTTTTCAGCTCATCGGGAGCATTTTTTATACTATTCTCGTATTCGGTATTAGTTACCAGCAAAGCCTCTATCTCGCGGATCCGGTCCAGAGAATCAGTGTATAACTTAGCCAGCCGGTCTTTATCGGCAGGGAGCAGCTCTGTTCTGCTTTCCAGAGCTTTGAGACGGGCAGATATATCATCTGCCTTATAAATATTAGCGGTAAAGGGATTCTCCACCGCCTGAGGGCTAACTACCACCGGATCTGTCGTATCTGCCAGAACTAATTGAACAGAACAACTTAATAATACAAACAAAATAACTACTATTTTACGCATAAAACACCACATATATACTAACTGGCCACAAAATTATCTCTAAAGCAAACTTTCAATCTAAAATAGTCACAATAATCAATTTTGGCGGACAAAAGGGTCTGACAATAAACAACCCTTTTCCCCTTTATTTAACTTTTTAATATTTAACCAATTAATACTATCGACCGTTAAGGTTAAAATTGATTAAAAGTAACCATACACTGGCCATTATAAATAACACAAATAACTCAATATTCAGGCAACCTGCTTCTTATTTTGGTTTTTTCAATAACCATCATGGTTCTATTTGAAAAAAATCAACCCTGACATGGGCCTGATAATGGTAAATTACCGGCCAATCTTATTGCGGATGTTAAATGATAAAGCTACAATCGTTGGCAGCCCATTTTAATCTTGATGGCAGTTCTCTACATTTAATCGTAATTAAACATTGTTAATTAAGGCTTAAAATATGAAAAAAATACGATCTTTCACTTGTATTATCTTAATTACCAGCCTGTTTCACCTTATCAGCCCTGCTAATTGTGCAGAAAAGCTTCATTTTCTGATTACGGACTATGGAGCCAGGTCAGGCAGAGACATCCTTTGCACCCAGGCATTTGAACAGGCTATCGAACAGGCTGCAATTAATGGCGGCGTGGTGGTAGTACCAAAAGGTGAATTCCGCAGCGGTGCGATCTTTCTCAAGCCCGGCGTTGACCTTTGCATAGAAAAAGACGCTACACTGATCGGATCTGATAACATCGATGATTTCCCTGTCAGAATGACACACATTGAAGGCCAGGACCAATTATGGAGAACCGCCCTTATCAATGCTGATAATGTCGATAATCTGCATATATATGGCCAGGGCACGATCAATGGTGATGGCCTGATATACTGGCAGGCTTTCTGGCAGAGAAGAGCTGAAAATAAAGACTGCACCAATCTGGAAGTACATCGTCCCAGAATGTTCTATATAAATAATTCTGACAATATACTCATTGAGAACCTTACTCTCAAGGATTCCGGATTCTGGACCCTCCATATTTTCAAATGTGACTTTGCCACTATTCGTAATCTGAATATAAGCTCGCAATTTGAACCGGTACCAGCCCCCAGTACTGATGGTATCGATATTGACAGTTGCCGCAATGTTACGGTCAGTAATTGCCAGATATCGGTTAATGATGACTGCATTGCCATTAAATGTGGTAAAGGGCCAAACGCCGACACTAACCCGATTAACACCCCGGTGGAAAATATTCTGGTCGAAAACTGCACCTTTGGCCGCGGCCATGGCATGGTAACCATTGGCAGCGAGGCAACTCTGGTCCGGAACATTATCGTACGAAATTGTACGGTTCTGGAGGGTAACCGCATTGTCCGCCTGAAATTGCGGCCTGACACTCCCCAACGCTACGAAAATATCATCTTTGAAAATATCAGAGCTGATAATGCCGTTGCCCTGTTCGATGTTAAACCCTGGACTCAGTTTTATGATGTCAAAGGACAGGAACCACCTGCCAGCTTTGTCAATAATCTTATTTTACGAAACTGCGATATAACCTGCCAGACTATCGGAGATTTGAGAGGCAACCCCGGCGATGTCATCTCAAATGTAAAGATCATAAACTCAAAAATAACCGCCACTTATAACCGCTTCAACATTGGCACGATCGATGGCCTGATCTATGACAATGTAATTATTAACGATAAAACAACACATGCCCCCCAGCTCGACGAAAAAGACTGGCAGACAGGCAAAGGATAACCTTTATAGTTCCTGACCTGACTATTTCTATACTGATAATGCTATTTTGTTGCTATTGTCTCACATTATTAATAAAAAATGAAAAAACATACAAAATAAAACATTGTTTTATTATAAACACAATGTTTTAACCCAAGCTGCCCGGCACATTAATACAATTATCAGTAAATACATATTTTAGCCTTCAGGAGTAATTACATGCTATTTTCAAGAATGATATCTTTTTTTGTTTGTTTATTTATATTTAGTACCCATTTAACTGCTGAGTCATTATTGATACATGACGAAATGATACCCGGCGAGACTTTCCCCTTAGTAGCAGCAGAAACTACTAACATTATTATTGACCAGAATGATGCAAAAGTAGTGGAAATTGTATCAGGCCTGTTCTCGGAAGATATATGCCGGGTTACTGGCACAAAACCTGCCGTTCTCACTGAATTGCCTGCTGAGGCCGGTAATATAGTTATTATCGGCACCATTGGCACCAGTAAATATATTGACTCAATGGTCAGCCAGGGCACACTTGATACATCCAGGATCAATGGCCAATGGGAATCCTATATGATCACTACGGTTAAAAATCCATTGGCGGGAATTGACCAGGCACTGGTTATCGCCGGCAGTGACCGCAGAGGAACTGCTTACGGTGTGTTAAGCATATCCGAAGCGATAGGCGTTTCCCCCTGGTACTATTGGGCTGATGTACCAACTATCAAAAAAGAACAAATTCATATTTCTACAAAAACTGTAATACAAAAGTCTCCTGCGGTAAAGTATCGGGGAATATTTATCAATGATGAAGATTGGGGCTTGCACCCGTGGTCTGCAAAGAATTATGAAAAAGAGCTGGGTGATATTGGCCCTGAAACCTATGCACAGGTTTGCGAATTACTACTTCGCTTAAAAGCTAATATGCTGGCCCCGGCTATGCATAGTTGTACAGGAGCTTTCTATTCATTCCCAGACAGTAAAGTTATAGCTGATATGTATGCTATCATAATAACTACATCTCATTGTGAGCCGCTACTGTTCAATAATGCTGCCAAATCGGAATGGGACAGCAAACGGGATGGCGAATGGAATTATGCCACTAACAAGGACCGGATACTGAAGAAACTTGATGATCGCGTAAGCGAAGCCCGCCTCTATGAAAATATATATACTATGGGTATGCGAGGCTTGCATGATGAAGGCATGAGAGGTAATCAATCCAAAGAAGAAAAAGTTAAGATATTAGAAAAGGTTATTTCTGATCAGAGAAATATACTGACAAAATACATTTCTCATCAGGTAGAAGAGGTGCCCCAGATCTTTGTTCCATACAAGGAAACGCTCGATCTTTATGATGCCGGATTAAATGTGCCTGATGATATAACTTTAGTTTGGACTGATGATAATTATGGTTATATCAAGCGTCTTACCAACCCTGAAGAGCAAAAACGAACAGGAGGCTCAGGTGTATATTACCACTATTCATATTTAGGTGCGCCACACGATTACTTGTGGCTATGCACTACGGCACCAGTGCTCATGTACATGGAGATGAAAAAGGCATATGATACCGGAGCTGATAAATACTGGCTGGTTAATGTAGGTGATATTAAACCTGCTGAACTTGGAATGCAGACCTTTTTTGATTTTGCCTGGAATATTGATGAGTTTGACACTAACAGCATAAATCATCATCAAAGCCGGTTCCTGGCACAAATATTTGGTACTCAGTATCAGGAAACATTTCAGAACATACTTGATAATTATTATCGGCTGGCCTGGGAACGCAAACCGGAATATATGGGCTGGGAACGCCAATGGGACCGCAATAAAGAACGGGGAAATTTATCTGACACAGATTATTCTTTCCAAAACTACAACAATGCCCAGCAGCGTCTTGCTGATTATAAGCTGATAAGTGACATTGTGAGTAATATTTATAATGAAATACCTCAAGAGTATAAACCTGCATTTTTTGAATTGCTGAGCTATCCTGTTATGGGGTCTTATCAGATCAACCGAAAATTCCTTATGGCACAACTAAGCAGAGAGCGTGCCCGTGAATCTGATTTTGCCGGAGCAAACTGGGCGGCACAAGAAGCTGTAGATGCCCATGAAACAATCGAACAACTGAATACACAATATAATACTATGCTTGATGGCAAGTGGCAGGGAATGATGATGCTTGCTCCCGGGTGGGTGTCTAAATACCAGAATATGCCAAAAGTTGTTCACACTCAGGGAGTTGATGCCAAACCAGTTGACATATCTGTTAAGAAAGAAAAGAATAAACTGGAAGGCTGTACGGTTATTAACCTGAAAAATATTAAGAAAAAAGTTGCCACAAATGGTCATACCATAAGTATTATCGATGGTATTGGTTATGATTGGCATGCCGTACAACTGGGCAAGGCTACAGAAACCAAAGTTGACCCTGAAAACATTGATGGCACCCGCCTCGAGTATGAATTGCCAGTTATATACGCTGATTTCGTTACTGTTTATGTTTATACAATACCTTTTTTCCCCATCTATAAAGACAGGAGCAATCAGTTTGGCATTTCTATTGATAGCCAGCCTGTATTTGTTGCAGAAAACCTCCCCAGCGAATATTCAGAACCATGGAAAGATCAGGTTTTACAAAACGGAACCGTTGCCATAGCAAAATTCCCCATTAAAAATAAAACACAAAAACACACTCTGACCATAACCTGTGGTGACCCGGGTATTACCATTCAACGCATTATTGTAGATTGGGGCGGCCTGAAGAAAACCTATGTTGGACCGGGTGTAGGACTACTGGATTAATCTTAAACTGGTTTTCAATAATGATCAGACACATGATACCATGTCAGAGATCACACTTTAGAATACAATAATAACAGACAGAAAGAAGAAATTTATGCGAATTATAATAAGAACATTTATGACAATAGTCTGGCTGGCTATACCTGCAATAGCCGATATTAAGGTTCCAAACTGTCTGTCGGATAATATGGTTTTGCAGCAGCAGTCTGAAGTTAAGCTCTGGGGCTGGGCTGATGCCAGTGAAGCTGTAAATATTACCGCCAGTTGGTCACAAACGCCCGTTTCTGCCATTGCTGATAGCGAAGGAAAGTGGTCTCTGACTGTAAACACCCCCATTGCGGGCGGCCCGTATTCCCTTGCCATCACCGGCGCTAACAACTCTATCACCTTAAAGGATATACTCATTGGAGAAGTATGGTTGTGTTCCGGACAGTCGAATATGCAATGGGAGCTGAAGCAGGCTGAAAATAGCCGGGAATATATTGACACAGCCAATAATCCCCAGATCAGACTGCTGTATATACCTCGGAAAAGCAATGCCCAGCCGCAAAACGACAGTCCGGCACAATGGCAGCTATGTACACCCCAAACTGCTGCCGGCTTTTCTGCAGTTGGCTATTTCTTCGGTAAAAAACTTCAGAAAGAGCTTAATGTGCCTGTTGGTCTTATATGCTCTGCCTATGGTGGTACGCCAGCAGAAGCATGGACACAAAGAACTGTAATCGAAAATAACCCGGAACTAAAACCTATAACCGTTCGTGATGATGAATATCTGGCCAACCGTCAGATATATCAGGACAAATACCAGGTCGTACTGGATAAATGGGAACAAGACAAAAAGGATAACCCCAAACTTGCCAGACCGCGTTACCCCAATAGTCTCAGATATGAACATCGCAGCGGTTACCTTTTCAATAGCATGATACACCCCCTGCTCAACTATCGCATTAAAGGGGCTATCTGGTATCAGGGTGAAACTAATGTACCCTTTGCCTGGCAATATGGCATATTACTGCCCGAGCTGATAAATAACTGGCGGAACTGCTGGGGGTTTGAACTGTCTTTTCTTATTGTTCAGTTGCCTCCCTACAAGTATAACGATCCTATGGAAACAACCTGCCCGGAATTACAGGAATCGCAGGCAAAGACACTCAGGCTTCCCGGCACCGCTATGGCAGTTATTTCTGATGTAGGTGATATTAACGATGTCCACCCGAGAAACAAGCTCACAGTTGGCGATCGACTGGCGGAACTGGCACTGGTAGATTTCTATACCATGGACCGCCCGGACCCGCACAGCCCGACATTTAACAGTGTTGTTTTCGATGGTCAGCAGGCTATTGTCAGTTTTGATCATGCCGAAAACCTGCAATGCGATGGCACAATACGCGAATTTGAACTGGCAGGCCCGGACAAAGTCTTTCACCCGGCATCAGCCCTTATCGATACAAACAAGGTAATTGTCAGCAGCCACTCGGTTACTGAGCCGATAGCAGTACGATTCGCCTGGCACAATAGCGTCAAACCCAACCTGTTCAATAGTCTGGGGCTGCCTGTTGCTCCCTTCCGCAGCGATGACTGGCCCTGTTCTACCTATGAAAAGAGATAAATAGCAGCTTTATAACAAGGAAGGTCAATATGCTTAAATTTACAACTATTACCGTTTTGGCAACATTATTATCTGCTTCATGTTATAGTCAGGAAACAACTAACCAGCCGCCCCGCCCCGGCCGACCAGACCGGGCTGAAATGCAAAAACTTATGGACAAAAGCATCAGCCCGCAGGCATACTACATACATGACCCGGTAATGATAAAACATGGTGACTATTACTATGTATTCTCCACTAACGATGGCATAAAGATCAGTCGGTCATCAGATATGAAGAATTTTGAGAGGGCTGGACGAGTATTTGACAAACTGCCGGGCTGGATGCCTGAACATATTAAGGGTATTAATAGTCTGTGGGCTCCTGATATCAGCTACAGGGACGGACTATATTATCTGTATTATTCCGCCTCAAGTTTCGGTAGCCGTAACTCTCTTATTGGCCTT
>JAFGDI010000017.1 GCA_016932145.1 Sedimentisphaerales bacterium | reverse complement strand
CGATCAGAGATGTGGCCGCCCCCTCGATCATGATCTTTACCTTAAATCCCTTTTCGTGCATATCCAGAGCATTGAGCAATACATGAGCAAAACACATCGGCTCACCCTGAAACGCTACCAGTAATACCTTATTCATTATAATACTCCTTATTTCCAGACAGTTTTATTCAACCCAACTTTATCACAATACCCCGCCACAAGCAACAAAGAACTTAAGGCATTTATAACCATAAATAGCTACAGGAATTAAAACTGTGAGCAATCTACCTTACCTTTTTGCCTTGCCCTCAGCAGGTAATGCCAAAGGCATTGTCGTTCTGCCAGCCGGTTTTGCCGGTTTTTCGCAGGTGTTCCAGTCGCCTTATGGTTATTTCGCAGAACAGAGGGTCTGTATCGCAGGTGAAACAGCGGCGGCGGTTCCGTTCTGCGGCAATAAGAGTTGTCCCGGCATGGGCAAAGAAATCAGCTACCGCCCCATCTTCCTGACTGCTGGCGAGCAAACAGCGTTCGATAGCCTTGAGCGGCTTTTGCGCATAACAGCCGGAAACATTTTCCTCCATGCGATAAAAAACCTGCTGAATATCATGCCAGACATTACCCGGCCTGATATTTTCCGAGCGGCCCCGTTCTGAGTTCTCGGTCAGCTCACCGCCTACTACCTTATAATAGCCCTTGAGCACTTTGGGGATCTCGGTATATTGGACCTTGAATTCCGGCCGGCCCTTAATATAGTACAGACATTCCTGCCGGATCGCCATCCAGTTATGTTGTGTGCCGTAGCCGCGCTGATTCCGCATAGTTATAAATGACCGGCTCGTGAGTTCGTGAAATTCTCGCATCATTATCATGAACTCCGGCAAAGGCTGAAAGCCCTTATTCTGATCAGCTCCCAGCCAGATATATACAGCGGCATCAGCAGCCAGATTATCAACCGTATTAGCCATCCACCTGCGCGACCAGTTTATATATTCCTCTACTGACCGCTCCTGAAATATCACCAGATTATACGGTGGATCATGCACGGCAATATCAATACACGCGCCATCGAGCAGATGGGCTGTCTGCTCACTATCGGCAGCATCAATACAACCTACCTTATGGCGGCCTTGCGGGTCAGACCATATCTCGCCGGGACTCAAACGACATTCCCTGAGCAGTTTTTCACGCAGCTCCGGGTTCTCATCAAGATTTGGCAGCGGGTTATTATTCATCAGCTCTCATTCCGCCAGTATGGTCTCGATCTCATTGAGTTCATCATCTGAAAATTCCGGCTTTACCAGAGCTCTGACATTATCGACTATCTGCCCGGGCCGGCTGGCTCCGATCAGTATCGAGGCAACAGAAGGCTCATTAGCCGCCCAGGCCATTGCCATTTGCGCCATGCTCTGACCACGACGCTGAGCAATATCATTGAGCCTGCTCACTTTATCGACCAGCTCAGGGGTGATCTCATCTTTTTTCAAAAACTCACTTTTTTGCGCCCGCGAATCTGAGGGTATGCCATTGAGATAGCGGTCGGTAAGCAAACCTCCTGCCAGAGGCGAAAACACTATAGAACCCATACCCAGCTCTTTTAAGGTCTGGAACAAACCATCATCTTTGAATGGATGTACCAGCATTGAATGCCTTACCTGCTCTACCAGGCAATGTATGCCTCGTTCATTCAGGAGATTATACATCGCCCGGGCATCATCACTATAATACTTGGATAAGCCCACATACAAGGCCCGGCCGCTGGCAACTATATGCTCCAGGGCATCGGCGGTTTCTTCCATTGGGGTATTAGGGTCTGGCCGGTGATGATAAAATATATCAACATAATCAAGCTGCATTCTCCTGAGGCTCTGGTCCAGCGAACTCAGCAGATATTTCTTACTGCCGCCATCACCATAAGGACCGGGCCACATATAATGTCCGGCCTTGGTAGCAATGCACAATTCATCCCGATAAGCAGCCAGGTCGCTGCTCAATATTCTGCCAAAAGTTGTTTCCGCCGAACCGGCAGGCACACCATAATTATTTGCCAGATCAAAATGATTAATACCCAGATCAAAGGCAGTGAGCAGCATGTCACGACAATTGTCATAATTGTCACCAGCTCCAAAACTGTGCCATAAACCCAGCGATACCGCAGACAAACGCAAACCACTACTGCCGCAATAGTTATAGGTCATCTGAGAATATCTGTCCTCTTTCGCCAAATATGTCATAATATGGTTTCCTGCTATATTTGTTCAGTTATGAGCATTAACAGCGGCCTTTAGAGCGTATTGCCCAGAAGAAAATCTGTTTATCGCATAACTTTTATGCCAATACGGTTGAGACCTGGCAATGCAATACTAAGAATCTCAAGCAAGGATGCTTGAGCTACCCTCGGGCAACATGCCCATTATCTGACACTGCGAACATACTCTATGGTCTTTGCGATCCTCTTGATAGATTCTGCCCGGCCCAGCAGTACCAGCGATTCATCTATCGCCGGGCTTACGGTGGTGCCGGTTATGGCTACCCGGATCGGCTGGGCAACCTTGCCCATTCCCAGTTGCCTTTCAGTACACATATCTTCAATTACCTTATGCAGGTCGGTTTTATTCCAGTCTGCCAGAGCAATAAAGCGAGCTTTGACCTCTTCCAGAATCACATCGGCTGAATCCTTGAGCAGCACTTTCTGAACAGCCTTGGGGTCGAATGCCATATTATCAGCGGAGATAAGCAGAAAGGCACACTTATTCTCGACATCTTCCAGGGTACGGGCTCCTTCACTCACCCTTAATATCTCGGCGAGCATATTATCATCAAATTTCGCCATAGCCGAATCACGCAAGGCCAGAAATTCCTTAAAATAACCCAGCAGCTTATCTTTACTGACCATTTTCATATGCTCAGTATTGAATGAAGCCAGCTTCTTGCGGTCAAAAAGGCTGTTGGTCTTATTAAAACGGGAAGAATCGAAATTCTTTATCAGTTCATCAAAAGTCATTATCTCCTGACCGGTCGGGCTTGACCAGCCCAGCAGAGCGATAAAGTTAACCAGAGCCTCAGGCAGATAACCTGCCGCCTTGAAGTCAACTACATTTATTTCAGGCAGGTGCAGGCCAATATGTTCGGCCATAGCGGTTATCTGCGGTGAATCAGGGGTACTGTTACCTGAGAGATAATCTTCCAACTGCTCCAGGGTCAATTCGCCGGCGGCGGCCAGTGAGGCCTTATCTAACGCCGGGTTGTCAATTATCGCTTTGGCCAGAGTCTTGCTTCGCTCGCGTTTACTGAGCTTGCCTCCACCTTCACTGACCGTTACAGACATGTGGGCATAGGTCGGCCGACGAAAACCCAGAGCATCCTGCAATACCTGATGACTGGGAGTATTCATCAAATGCTCCTGACCGCGAACTATATGAGTTACCTGCATAAGTTCATCATCTACCACGCAGGCCAGATGATAAGTCGGGAAGCCATCGGATTTCTGGATAACAAAATCACTGAATGTCCCGGCGGGAAATACCACCTCGCCCCGGACCAGATCATTTACCACTATATCACTATCAGGCATTATCATACGCACGACCACATCACGACCTTCGGCACGAGCCTGGGCCGCCTCCTGAGCTGTCGGCAGAGTCTCAGGGCGACGATAAAGGAACTGACGCTTCTGGGCCTGAGCCTCTTCACGCATTTCCTGTAATTCCTCGGTAGTATCAAAGCAATAATATGCCTTGCCTGTGTCAATAAGCTGCTGAATATACCGGTTATATATCTCCAGCCGCTCAGACTGCTTATATGGGCCATTTGGTCCGCCGCAATCCGGGCCTTCGTCCCAGATTATGCCCAGCCAGCGAAGATCGTCCATTACCTGCTGGGTAGCAGTCGGTGTATTACGCTTCTGGTCGGTATCTTCAATGCGAAGCAGAAATTTTCCGCCATTATGGCGTGCCATCAGCAGGCAAAATAATGCCGTACGAGCGCCTCCAATATGCAAATAACCGGTGGGACTGGGGGCAAAGCGTGTTACTACCATTTATAACTCCATATTTTATAAGTTCTTATACTATCAGCGTTATTATTCAATAACTGCATTAGAATACAGCAGTTAACTGTATTTGTCAATTGCGATAGTTTAAAGACATTAACATCCCTGAGCAGATTACAAATTAACTTACAGCCACACAACTGGTCCGTCCACATGTTTTGCTCACTATCTCATTACGAAATAACTGACAAACGATTATCTGTCCAGAGAATAAACCAGATGCAAGCAAAGCTGACATTTAAAAGAATTCCTTTTTTTGATTGACCTTTTTTAGCAGTTTCCTTATAATTAGAACGCTTCTTTGTAAGCTGTAACAGCTTGTAAAAAAACAGTTTAAGGCATTCTTGCTCGAACCTGCCTGACAAGCACACCCAAAATGTCCAAAGCCGACCTGTCCATATTTCAAACTGATGGGCCTGCCTTTTTAGAAAACAAAAAAGACGCTGAAGCGTTGATTGATATGATATTGCTGAGAAATTCAGACTGGAGACAATAGAACATGGCCGATACTTTCAAAAGATTATTCGTATTGCTGCTGGCATCATTTATATTCCTGCCCGGCATAGCAGCCGCCCAGGATACACAGCAGTCACAGGAAAAATCTGAGCTTACCCAGAAATACTGGGCCGACTTCATGCACTATTCACTCATCGGAAATTTTGACCTGGCAAAGCATAATGCCCAACTGCTGGTCAATTCTGATCCTGATCCGGTACAGGTTTTAGACCTGGCTGAGAATTCTCGTTATGCTGATGCTTATCGCAGTTTATCATTACTTCAGAGCAATACCAATCAGCTCAAAGATGAAGCTGCCGCTATTGTTGCCATAGTAGAAAAAGGCCGCTATCAGCGTCGTCAGGACACCCAGAGAATAACAGATGAGATCAAACGCCTGTCCAGTACCACTCGTGGTAATATGCTGGCAGTTGCCCGTCTGAAAGATTCCGGCGAATGGGCTATTCCCCTTATGGTTGAAGCCCTGCGTGACCCTGACCGTCGGCAGGAACTGGAAGTTATCAAGCGTGCTCTGCCCCAGATCGGCCGGGTTGCCGTTAATCCCCTGACAGTTGCCATGCACTATTGTGACGACCTCAACCTTAAACTGATCATTGCAGAGGTTCTCGGCGAGATCGGTTATCATGCAGCCCTGCCCTACCTGCAGGAGATCGTAGAAAACGATGGCAATGCCCCGGAACTGATCGAGGTTGCCATGAAATCTGTTAAGAAGATAACCAGCATGAATTCACTGCCTGAGGGCGTTAGTTCTGCATTATTATACGAAAAGCTCGCTAATGATTATTATAATGAAACTGAGTCTCTGCGTGTACCACAGGATCAGGACATTGCTAATGTCTGGTTCTGGGACAATCGTCAGGGTCTGGTAAAAGAAGAAGTCATTCGCGAGTCGTTCGATGAGCTTATGGCTATGCGTTATAGCGAACACGCCCTGAGAAGAGACTCTGACCTCTCTGGTTCTGTAGCTCTGTGGCTTTCAGCTTTCTTCCGCTTTGAAACACAAGGATATAGCCAGCCGGCGTACTTTGGCGAAGGTCATGCCGATGCAGACACCTATGCACTAACTGCCGGTCCGGAATATCTGCACAGAGTATTACTTCGTGCCCTGAACGACAGTAATCGTCCGGTAGCTCTTATGGCGATCAAGGCCATGCAGAGAAATGCCGGGCAGGCTTCCTTGCTCTACGACCTCATGGGACGCAAGCCGCTGGTCGATGCCCTGAGCTATCCTGATCGCCAGATACGCTTTACCGCTGCCCTGGCCATAGCCCAGATACTGCCGGCAGAGCCATTTGAATCTGCCGACCTGGTAGTAAAGATACTCGGCGAAGCCATGCGTCAGAAAGGTCAGCAATATGCAGTCGTGATCGACCCGGACCACGAGGCCCGCAATACTACCATGACTGCCCTGCGTGAGACTTACGCCGGGGGAGTACTGGGAAGCGATTCGCTGGCTAACATTATAACCAATGTTAAAGAACTGCCGAGCGTTGACCTGTTAGTTATCTCAAACAAAGTTGCCGGCCCGGATCTGGCAGCTACTCTGGAGATGACCAGCAAACTCTACCGCGTGGCCTTCTGCCCGACCATAGTTCTCGCCGACAGCGAAAACATGCCGTCAACCAAAGATATAGTCAAAGGCAATTCCTTTGTCAGCATCCAGCTCAGAACACTGGCCCCAGTTGATATGCCCGAGGTTGCCAGCGACATACTCAAGGCCAACTTCGCCCGTGAATTCTCAGCCGATCTGGCAGATGAATATGCTCTGGCGGCTGCCAAAGAACTCGAAACCCTGTGCGTTACCAGCAATAAAGTTCTGCCTCTGCTCGATGAACAGAATGCTCTGATCGATGCCCTGAGCGAAACTCGCAGCGAAATACAGTTAGCCGCCATAAACGCCCTGGGCTCTTTGAACTCAACTCAGGGCCAGCGTGCTCTGGCTGCTATGGCCCTGAACGAAGCCACCAGCTACGACCTGAGACTTTTAACCCTCGAACGACTGGCCTTCTCAGCTCGTCAGTTTGGCAATCTGCTGACAACAGAACAGGTTAATGCCCTGTTCACTATCGCTGATGATTTCAAGGCTGACCCGGCCCTGCGCAATCTCGCCTGCCAGGTATATGGCTCACTCAACCTGCCCAGCGCCAAAGTCAGCGGCCTGATTCTCAATCAAAGCCGCAACTAAATGCGTGCTTATAATTAAATGCAAAAGGGATATCTGAACCAGTGTCAGATATCCCTTTTTTTTTAACATCTTTAGTAACCGTTCACACAATTACAGTAATAAGAAATAAGACATGCAGTGATGCGTAGCATAAATAAGTTGAGGTAATCCGAAATCCCGAGTATCGGGGTTGAGGTAATCCGAAATCCCGAGTATCGGGGT
>JAFGDI010000123.1 GCA_016932145.1 Sedimentisphaerales bacterium | reverse complement strand
TATTTCCGGTTTCTCTTTCGCTGCGTACTACCGCCGCTGGCGTTCGCTTGTGTCCTGAGCCTGTTGCTGAGATCGAATCGCTGTATCAGCAGACCTGGGCATGGCAGAACCAGACTGTTGCCCCGGGCTCTGATCTGACTTCTGCGGTCAGTGGCGAATGTTTACGCATAGAGGCTATTTTGCAGCCACAGGGTGCCAGCTCGTGCAGTTTCGTTATCGGTGATGTGTCGGTAACTTACGATTTTACAACAGCTCAACTAAGTTGTTCAGGGCAATCTGCTCCTCTGGTATTGATCGATGGCCAGATCAAACTGGATATTATAGTTGACCGTATGAGCCTGGAGATATTTGCCGACGATGGTCAGATATATATGCCGGTTAAGACTAATCTTACCTCTGCCCCTGACACTCTCAAACTCGATACTGTTGGCGGGAATGTTAAGGTTGTTGAACTGACAGTGAATAGGCTGAGTTCTGTCTGGAATAAAAACTAAGTGGCTCATTCACTTTTGTATTTCACTCATATAATGCCGGGCTGGTTGTATTATCATGCCCGGCATTTTTATGTCTGAACGGCATGGGCAGGATCATTCGTGTCGCAGGGCAACGATTGGATCTACATTGGCTGCCTGTATAGCGGGGTAAATGCCAAAGGCTATACCGATTATTACGCTTATTGACAATGGCAGCATAACGCCCCAGAGTGTAATGACTGTTGGCATAGCAGACATCTTTTCTATTATGATCGGAATCGTAACACCTATCAGCACTCCGATCAGACCTCCGATTGTACTCAGGACCACGGTTTCGATCAGAAACTGCATAATTATCTGGCTCTTGCGAGCGCCAATGGCCCGGCGAACACCGATCTCTCTGGTTCGTTCTGTCACACTGGCCAGCATGATATTCATAATGCCAATACCGCCGACCAGCAGACTGATGCAAGCTATTGAGCCCAGAACTATATTGGAGGTTCTTTTGGACGCTTCTGCTTGTCTCTTGAGGGCCAGAGGAACATAAATAGCATAGTCTTTTTTCTTATGGAAACGCCCCAGCATACTCTCGATCGCATTGGCAGTTGATTCTACATGGTCTATATCATCAGCTTCGATTATTATCTGATGCAGCTCAACTTGTTCCATGATCCGGCTGCCGGAGGTGTTTTTTACATACAGGTCGCCAAAGTAGGAGCGGGCAACATTGATGGGTATATATACATCTGTTTCCGTATCGGTCATTTGTACGCTGCCTCCCTGGCTGGTATCGCTGCGGATAATACCGATAACTTCAAAGGCATCGCCCCCCAGATTGATAACCTGGCCTACGGTATTGGTTGCTGCCAGTATCTTGCGGGCACCGGTTTCTGTCAGTACTGCTACGGGGTTTTTCTTTTCTACATCATCGGCACTTATTAATCGACCGGTAAGCAGATCACGCGGTACGAGGTCGAACCATTCCGGGTTTGTGCCAACAATTCTCAGCTCCTGATTGCGTTCATTGAATCGGGCCGATTTGCGAATCAGCTTAGCTGGTACGACCGTTTTTACATGCTCATATACATCGAGCATGCGATCGTAATCAGACCAGGTCAGGCCGTAATTGTTTACTCTGGCCATGCTGGATGTATTTTCCATGCTCTCAACATCTACTTGAGAGTTTATGATGATATTGTGGCTGCCCAGCTTGCGTATCTGGTCTAAAGCAGCCTTGCCGGCTCCCTCGCCTACACTGAGCATGGCAACTACACTGCCTACACCGAAAACCATACCCAGCATAGTCAATAATGATCGCAACTTATGTAAGAGCAGATTTTCGATACCCTGAGTTATGTTTTTAATAAATTTATTTTTCATAATGTTCGTTTTTGCAAACTGCACGAATACAGACTTGTTACAAAATGTGCAAGTCGGTGTTCGTCTGAGAAGTTGTGTCAGTTAGCCGTTTTAATTACTTTTCTATCTTTTCTATCTTCCCATCTTTCATGTGCAATTGATGTGAAGCATATTGGGCTATGTCCGGTTCGTGAGTTACCATTATTATGGTCTTACCCTGACGGTGCAGGTCGATAAGCATTTCCATTATCTGATGACCAGTTTTAGAGTCAAGATTACCAGTTGGTTCATCGGCAAGAATTACCTGTGGGTCATTGGCCAGGGCGCGGGCAATAGCGGCTCGCTGTCTTTGTCCGCCGGAAAGCTCTGTGGGCCGATGGTTAAGTCTTTCGCCCAGACCAACCTGATCGGCAAGAAGTTTAGCTCGCTGGGCACTGTCATGGTCTTCCCAGCCCAGATAGTAGAGAGGTAGTTCAATGTTTTTCTGTACGCTTAGCTGTGGTATAAGATTGAAACTCTGGAAGATAAATCCCAGTCTTTTGAGTCTTATGGCACTGAGCTGGTCATCGTTCATATTAGCAACATTTATGCCATCGAGATAATAGCTTCCTTCAGAGACCTGGTCCAGACATCCCAGGATATTGAGCAGGGTGCTTTTGCCTGACCCGCTGGGCCCCATAAGTGCCCAGAATTCGCCGGCGTGAAACTCCAGAGAAACACCGGCCAGGGCATTGACTGTCTCAGTGCCCATCTTGTATATTTTTTTTACATTTTCCAGTTTTACTAAGGTTTCTGTCATATTTAAGCTCGGCTTTGGTGGTTCAAATCAGGGAGTAATAAGGAGAGTGCAGGGGTTAATATTTATTCTTGAATTACTTATTGGTATTTGCTGGTGCAGCCTGACCCTGTTGTGGTCTGGGTCTGGTTCCTTCGCCCCGGCCCTGACCTTTTTCTGAGCCAGATGGCTGCCCCTGAGGTTTGCTCAGTTCGTTTTCAGCTTTGACGCCCCTGTCTGCTCCGGGCCTTTTTTCGGTATCTTTTAATTGCGGTGAAAGAGAGACCTGCTCGCCTTCGTTGATACCTTCAACTATATGTATCCAGTTATTATTGTCCTGTCCGATAACAACCTTACGGCGTTCAAAACTATTGAGCTTTTTAACTTCGACGAAATGCTCATCACCTATCTGAACCACTGCCTGTAAGGGGACATAGATCACATTTTTCAGAGTATCTATCTGAATTTCACAGCGGCAATTCATACCGTTTTTCAATTCATATTCATTGTCGTCAATGAACACTTCGCAAGGGTATTTATTAACATCAGGGTTCATCCAGTTATTATCAGGCAGGGGTGACAATTTTGCTATTGTACCAGTGAAGATAACATCGGGCAGGGCATCAATTTTTACGACTGCCTTCTGGCCCAACTGAATCTTTTTCAGAGAAGATTCATGTATTTTAATTTCAGCTTTGGTCGTCTGAGCGGTAGGCAGATAAATAATATCTTCTCTGCCTCTTACTGTCTGGCCGACCTGCATAGGGTTTTCCTGGCTGCCCCAGCGGCCACGGTTCATGCTGGTCTGATATATTACCATGCCATCAGCCGGAGCATAGAGTTTGGTCTTACTGAGCTGGTCGGTTATACGGGTGTACATATCCTGCTGGCGTTTGTATTCAGCTTCCTTGGCTTTAAGATTGGCCTTAGCCTGGGTTATATCGGCTTTGGCCTTGCGCTTGGTTCTTTCCAGGGCCATTTCTGTCTGTCTGACTTTACTTTCCAGTTCTGCTAATTTTCTCTTATGAGAGTAATCGATCAGTAGCTTCTGATTATTCCTGGCGATCAGAACGCTTTTTTCCTTTTGCTTTACGGCTAATTCATCTGCCTTGAATTCTGTTTCAGATATATATTTTTCTTCGTATAGTTTGGAAGAATGGCCCAGCTCGTATTTTGCCCGCTCGAGTTCTTCTTCCGCCAGGTCAATATTCTGTTGAATTTCGGTAAGCTCATTGGGGTATTCGCCGCTAATGTATTTTTCCAGGTCAAGCTGGGCAAATTCATAGTTCAGTTGGGCCTGTTCTATGTCACTTTGAGCCTGATTCTCTGAGACGGCCATGTTCTCGCTGGCACTGACAAAACTTGCTTCAGCATTTTGCAGTTGTATCTCCTGATTGATCTTGCTGTCTTCCAGGCTGCTGGCATCAAAGGCTACCAGCAGGTCGCCTTTATTGACCACTATACCTTCTTCTACCAGATATGTTATTGTGGCTGAACTGTCGAGCTCGTTTTTAATAACTACCTGCGAGCGCGGCTTGATCGTGCCGGTCTCAACTATGCTTATGTCCAGATCGCCAATTTTTGCAGTATAAGTCGCAATATCAGGGCCGACTACGGTTGCTTTTGTACCTTGTATGACTGAATAGGCTATAACCAGAATAACTATAATAGCGGCGATAATTTTTTTCATATCGGATCCTTAAAATACTAGTAGGTCTGTTTGTTGGGTGCGAGGCAGGATACGCTTTGTGCAGTTAAAGTATAACGGAAACACAGCAGTAAATATTCCATTATTTAGGCTTTTTTTCAATAAAAAAATCTTATCGGCAGATATTTGGAGTGCAACAGGGCTGTTTGTTGAGCAGATGGCCAGGTGAGGTGTTGGCAGAGCTGATAATTTCTTTTAAAATAAAAAAGGACAGATATTAACTATCTGCCCTTGAATTATTTATATGAATTAAAGATTCGGGGTCATTGTGAAAAGATTGGATACAGGAGAGTTTGCAAATTTTACTCTTTGCAGATCTATTTTGATTATGGTCTTACCACTTTCCCCGGCATGAATATCACTTGGCACAAATTCTACGCTGCCCGGAAGTGCCAGACCATTACTGTGACGCATATAATCGCCAATAGTTGCAGATATATAACCATATTCGCCGCTATTATCGTCCAGCAGATATTGCATCCATATGCGGTTGATATAGCCGGTCTGGGTGTCGATCCACACTCTTACCGAATCTGGCCCGGCCTGTTTTTTGGCCAGTGGCCTGTGGCAGCAATTGAGTATATTGCCTTTAGCTTCAACTATATGGCAGGATGTGCCGCCTTTTTGCTCTTTGGCCAGATAATTTAATTCTAACTTATTATCCAGCAATGGCATAAATGATGACAGGGCTATGGCATAAACCTGTAGTCTTGCAGCAGTACATACTTCTGAACTTTCAGGGCACAGACTGCCGTTAAGCGACAGCTTATTGTCAGTTAGATGTTCTGTTATAAGGTTTTGACCGCGCGAGTTTATAGTCAGAGTAAAATCGCTGGAATCCAGCTCAAAATGATGGCTCTGAGAGATCATGGTAGGGCACTGGTTTTGATATACCGTTGCTACGGCGTCAGCATCAAAGGTAAGTTTAGGCGAGTGTTTTACCCCGGTGGATACGAGATTTTTCTCTATGGCTGTTCGGGCCTGTTCATCCTGACTATTAATGCTTATTTTCCCGCTATTATTACAACCGGCTACTAGTGCTGATAGTAACAATAGGAATGTTAATCTCAGACTTTGTTTCATTGTGACACTCCATTTATTAAAATACATAAAATAACAACTTTCCCTGGCATATACTCTCTGCTTACG
>JAFGDI010000016.1 GCA_016932145.1 Sedimentisphaerales bacterium | reverse complement strand
TGAAAATAGCCAATCCGCCGAGGATTACAGCAATTGATATTAGGGCGGCGAAACCTAAAGAGATCTTTACGCCGAGTTTAAAGTTTTTAAACATTTTCATACTCCTGACATTTGTCTGGTTTGCCGTCAATAGTTCGCTACTGACATGAACCTTTGTTAACCATATTTCGTTTGAACCTTAATATTGAACTAAATGCAATCTATAAGATTTAAGGGCGGTTCCCTTCCTGTGGTTTTTGGTGCTATCATACAATTATCCCCCAATGTTTTTATCTGTATTGTTTGGTTGTTTGACATCCGCTATTGTCAAATAGTGTTTGTCCTGAGCTTCGATACATTGTTTTACTATAGAGCCAATATTGTGTGAAAAGTCGGCGTTCTGGAAGCACGACTTATTGGTTTCCTGGTCAAGGAGCCATTCAACTGCGAGCTGGTCGTTAGTGTAATCATATATAACTCGTGCATGTCTGGCCTGTGGATAGTACATGATACTGATCTGAGAGAGTAAAAAACCCTCTGCGACCAACTTATCGACAATAGCATTGAGGCTGTTAAGGTGTTTGGCCACGATAACAAATTTCACATAGGGTCTTTCGTATTTGTAAATATCGTAGGTCTTGATCCGTTCAGTTATAGAGCCAACCAGGTCGGTAGAATCTCCACCGTAAACTTTGTCTAAAGGACTTACATGAGCCAGATAACCAAATTTCCCCGGATACATAGCAATAACTGCTGTGCAGGTTGAGACACCAATTGTTTGCAGCATTTCTTTATGGTCTGCCCTGATGAACTCATCCATGTCAACTTGTCTTAAGGTATGGCTTTCAGTGGCCAGACGAGTGCCATGCTGTTCAGTTATTGCATTGCTGTTTAAGTAATCACTGATCAGACTGTTGAAAAATGAGTGATGTTGCTGGTAATGTTCTGTGGTTATCTGGGCCTGATCGATTTTGGCTACTACCAGCCATTGTATGCCGGCGAAATCAAATACTTCAAATGAGGTCAGTACTTTAAACCCACGATAATCGGTAACAAATCTGTTCCCGCGTCTCTCCTGAAACTTCGGTTCGATATTACCTTTATCCAGTTTAGTCTTAAGAATGGTGTCTTCTCTGATGAAGTTTGATTCAGTCAGCATATACCCCTGGCGGTTAACCAGGAAGGTTTCACTTGACTGCCCCAGAGTTTCGGTATTGGCAAAGATAGAGTTAATCTTATTTATAGCCAGTTGCATAGCGATCCAGCCTATCTGGACATTGTCTTTGAATACAGGTTCGACAAAGAAACTTGCAGCTTCATCAGATGCACCATAATAGTGGAAGTCGAGATAAACTTCTTCGATAGGTCTGGTCTTAATACAATCAGACAATATGGGGCTGAGTTCAGGGTTATTGATGATATTAATTCTGAAGTCATCTTCTTTACGAATACTATAAAATATTTCACCTTCTGAGTCTATAAAGAGTATATCGTAAAACGAGAGCCAGTTTCTGATATAATGCTCCTGAAAGGCGGTATTAAGCTGGCTGATCTTTTGTGCGAGTTCGGGTGGCAGGGTTTCATCGCTGGTTGCCAGTGAAAATCTGAGGCTCAGGTCAAAAAAGTCTGTCATAGCCTGATCTTTAGCTGCGTTTCTGGCCTGCATTTGTATTTTATCGCAAAAGATTCTCAGTTGAACTACTTTATTGTCGCGTAAATTATTCAGATGAGCATAGGCCCAGTCATAAGGTCCCAGGCCAGCCTGAGTAATACTGCATACAGTTGCTATGATCATAATAGTTCTTTTAATCATTTCCATTTGCTACTCATATGTCCTTTAGTAATTATTGTTATCATTGCTATTGTCTCAATTTATGTGGGATATCAAGCGCAGGTACAGCATATATTATTTTTCGCCGTATCCATTATGCCGCTAATGTCAAGTATCAGGGCAACATTGCCATTGCCCATTATGGTGGCACCTGATATTTCGGTTATGTCTTTATACATCTTGCCCAGTGATTTGATGACGGTCTGGTGGTCGCCGATGATGTGGTCAACGACAATGCCCAGTCTTGAGTCATTGCAATTGACGATTACGGCTTCCTCAATTTGCTGATACGCACCGGGTATATTAAAAATCTCCCGCAGGCGGATATAAGGCACCAGTTCGCCTCTTACCTGTATCAGATTACGATCATCACTTAAAGCGACAATGCCCTGATTCATTTCCAGACACTCTTCCACCATGCTTACCGGTATGACATAGTTATCGCCATCGACATCTACCAGCAGGCCATCAATTATAGCCAGGGTCAAAGGCAGTGTCAGGGTAATGGTAGTGCCTTTGCCCTTTTCACTGGTAAGGTCAACTTTGCCTCTGAGATTTTCAATTTCCCTTTTCACAACATCCATGCCCACACCTCGACCTGAAATATTTGTTACTGCTTCAGCGGTAGAAAAGCCTGGTGCCAGTATAAAGTTATATATTTCTTTCTCTGGCAGTTCCGTATCAGGTGCTACCATGCCCTTGCTGATAGCCTTGGCGAGTATCTTATCTTTGTCGAGCCCTTTGCCATCGTCGTGAATGGTTATGACAACGCTCGCCCCCTTGTGAGCGGCTGACAGGGTTATCGTGCCGCCGCGTGGTTTACCTGCCGCCTGTCTAACCTCTGGCGATTCAATGCCATGGTCCAGACTGTTGCGAATAAGGTGTACCAGCGGGTCAGCCAGTCTTTCAATAACGGTTTTATCCATTTCGGTTTCAGCACCGCAGGTTACCAGCTCGATCTCTTTGTTGAGTTCCTGAGACATATCTCGGACTAACCGGCGGAAACGGTTGAACTGTGTCCCGATCGGCATCATGCGTATGTTCAGTATGCTGTCACGCAGGTCGGCAGTTAATCTTTCGATCTCTTCGGCTGGCTTGGCCAGTTCGGCTATGGTGTGGCTGGCTGATATCTGGGTGAGCTGGGCCTGGGTTATTACCAGTTCGCCAACCAGATTAATAAGATGGTCCAGTTTTTCCGATGATACTCTGACACTTTCCTGCTTGACGCTGCTTTGTTTTTCTTTTATCTGACCTTGTTCATTCAATACTTCTTCTACTTCTTCTTTTGTTACCTTGCCCTCTTCGATCAGTATTTCGCCTACCCGCTTGTGAACAGATTTCTGCTTATCCAGTGCTTTGCCCAGGGTTTCATGGTTGATAATGTTCTTCTTTATCAGCAGGTCGCCAAGTTTGGGTACTTCCATTTCTGTGATCGACAGGTCCTCAACTGACGCAGAAATGTTCTGGTCAAGAGGCATTTCCGTAATTGTCAGATCAGTCTGATTCTCGACGAAGATAAAGACATCTTTAATTGCGGTGATGCTACTGTTTGTTTCCAGGTTGATCTGCCAGGACCAATAGCAGCTTTCAGGGTCCAGGTTCTCCAGGCTGGGTATCCGGCTGAAGTTAGAAATTATCTGACATTGGCCCATTTCGCCGAGTTCTTCCAACAGCAAAATTGGGTCCATGCCCGAGTTGTAAATATTAGCCGGGGCATCAAAGTGTATCTGATATTTATGGAGCTGGCTTTGACTGCTCGCTGTTTGCGACTGACCGGAAATATGGTCAGTTGTTGTCTCCTGGGGTTTGCCCATCAGGCATTGCAGAGCCGCAATAATGCTTTCGTTGGTCTGTATGTCATAATTCGTGCCATCGAGCATGGCCATTATCTGGTCGCGACTGGCCAGTATAAGGTCGATAAGATCTTTGTTTATTGCTACTTTGCCATCTCTTACTTCATCAAGGCAGGTTTCAATATGATGAGTGAATTTCGCTATCTCATCGAAGCCGAACATTGAACCTGAACCTTTGATCGTATGCATAGCCCGGAAGAGACGGTTAACAGCATCTTTGTCGTGCGGGTCGTTTTCGATATCGAGAACGCATTCTTCAATATTTATGAGCAGCTCTTCTGCTTCCTGTTTGAAGACCTCACTGAACTGGTTGTTATTTATTTCACTCATTGTGTTTAGACTCCCAAATTTTTAACGCAAAACTTTTTGGATTACTGCTATCAGTTGATCCGGTTTGAAGGGCTTGACGATCCAGCCGCTGGCACCGGCAGCCTTTCCTTCCATCTTTTTGTTATCCTGTGATTCTGTAGTGAGCATAATTATCGGCATGAATTTATACTCCGGCTTACTCCGTACCTGCCTGATCAGTTCTATGCCGTCCATATTGGGCATATTCAGGTCGGTAATGAGCATGTCAACGCCATTGAGTTTGCCCAGTGCGTCTTTGCCGTCGCTGGCTTCGACAACATTGTAGCCGGCTTGCTTTAGTGTCATGCTTACCATTTGTCTCATGCTTGCAGAGTCATCTGCGGTCATTATTACTTTACTCATGGTTCTACCCTTCTATA
>JAFGDI010000122.1 GCA_016932145.1 Sedimentisphaerales bacterium | reverse complement strand
GCGATATAACTATGCGTGCGAAAATGCGGGCGAAATTTGCTGAGGAGATATATGAAATCATACCATCGCTACAAGCAATAGCCCGGCATCATGCCGGGAGTGACGCTGAAAACGAGACTGATAAATCGGGCGAATGACATTTCGATACACTCCAAATTTGTGGCTTTTGTACGAGCATTTGGTGGACAACCCTGAAGGGAATTGTCCACCCTACAAAATATGGCAACACTGGTAGTGGATGCCGGATTAATATTGAAAGGGCTTTGTTATGAAGATCAAGATGATGTTGGTTGGCGTTTTGTTGGTTATGCTTTCGCTGCTGGTGAATATATTAGGGGCAGATGAGGGCAGAAAGTTTGAGTTTCGGGTAGTTGATAAAGCGGGCGGCTTTCCGCTGGGTGAAGTTGATCTGAATATCAGGGTCAATGATAAGGAATACACAGCCCGGACTGATATTGACGGTCTGCATATAGTTGAACTGCCTGCCGAGACGCCAGGCTACTTCAATATAAGTGTCCGCACTGCCGGCTATGTGCCAACCAAAGTTACATGGCGTAACGACACAAGCAAAGTTATAATACCAGAACAATATATTATGCACCTTGAGAAAGGTACTGACATTGGCGGTATCATTCAAAATGAAGAGGGCAAACCAATCAGCGGTGTTCGAGTTAATCTGCTGGTACCCAGCGATGGCGAAATCGAGCGGTGCAGTATCTGGGACTATGAAGTATTTACCGATGGTCAGGGTAAATGGAAATGTAATATCATGCCAGCCGAACTTGACGAGGTGTGGATCAAACTTGTTCACGATGATTATATAAGCGACCCGATGTACGGCTCTACCCCCAAGCCCTCTATGGAGAAGCTGCGTGATCTGACCGGCATAATGGTAATGAAGAAAGGACTTACAGTTGCAGGCCATGTTACCAATCAGGCAGGCAAGCCGCTGGCTGGTGCTGAAGTTGCTCAGGGTTCCGACCGCCACGGGTCAGATTATCCTCTTACTAAAACTGATGCCAGTGGTTATTATCGCTTTGATAACTGCAAGCCGGGCCAAATGATATTGACTGTCAGCGTTCCAGATGGCAATGGCAGTAATCGCTCATGCCAGCCGGAATTTAACCTTACCCCACGAGCAAAGGCCGGTGAATATTATGCACCCGACCTGAAAGAGATAGAAGTATCACCAGAGCTTGGCCCGGTAAATTTCTGTCTGGAAAAAGGCCACACAATTAAAGGCCAGATATTTGACAAAGATGGTAAGCCATTAAAAGATATTCCGATAACCGCCGATGATTGGCGTGGTCATCGGTCGATAAGCTGGTATGGCAGAACCGATGCTGAAGGCCGCTTCGTCTGGAACAGTGCCCCGGCGGATGAAGTTAAGTATGATATATACCCAAAAGGTTATATGAGCCTGAGAAATACGCCGCTGGTAGCTGGCGATACCGAACATTCATTGACATTACTGCCGGAGCTGGTAGTAAGCGGCAGTATAAAAGATGCCGGGACGGGCGAGCTTATCAAAGGAGCAAAACTGACCAAAGGCCTGGTGTTCGATATTAACAGCACACAGACCCATTGGCAAAGAGACCGTGAACTGGTTATGGCCGATGATGGTACTTACCTGTTGCGTTGCGATTACCCCTACCCCGGATTTAAATTGCAGGCTGTAGCTGATGGCTATCTGCCGCAGGAGTCTCGCATATTCAAACCTGACGAAGGGCAGATCGAGATTAACTTCACATTGGAAAAGGGTTCCGGCCCATCAGGAAAAGTGCTCAACCCAGACGGCAGCCCGGCAGTTGGGGCGACATTGGCCATCTGCCCGAAAGATGAGAATCTTTATATAGAAAATGGCAAGGTCGGTAACGAAGCTGCGATAAAAGTTAAAACTGACACTGAAGGCTCTTTCTCATTTCAACCGCAAAACAAAGATTATGTGGTCATTGCTCTGGCAGAAACTGGCTATGCCCAGATAACCAACAAACAACTGACAGCTAACTCGATAGTACAACTACAACCCTGGGCAATTGTTGAAGGCAAAATAATATTGGGCGACCAACCAGAAAGAAATGGGTGTGTGTACATTTCTAATGCCGAATATTACAGCAGCGATCCTTTCTGTTGCATATCATGGCATGGCTATACTGACGCTGACCCAAACGGCTATTTTATCGCCAGTCAGGTTCAATCCGGCAAAATATCAGTTGGTCGTCGGACATATCTGGATATGGAGCAAAGATCATCAACTGCCAGTCATAGCCAGACACTAGAGCTTATGCCTGGCCAGAAGGCAACTGTGAATATTGGAGGAAAAGGCAGGCCGGTTATCGGCAAGGTCTTACCTCCAGCTGATTTTCAGGGTGAGATATACTGGGATTATGAACACGGCGCTCGACTGGAAGAAAAACCGGGGGTAATAGATAAATTGCAATCGGAAGTAAACAAATTTAAGGTACAAAAGTCTGTTATGCGTTATGCCTGCAAGGTGAACCATGACGGCACTTTCAGATTTGACGACATACCAGCGGGAAATTACTCCCTTGAAATCACTGCCACTGAATCTCAATCCAGATGTGGCTGGATGCAAGTTGGTGTAGCAAAAATCGATTTCACAGTTAAACCCATGCCCAACGGGCGCAGTGATGAGGTACTCGACATTGGCCAGGTGGAAGTGAAGCTGAGTAAGAAATAAAGTAACCGGTACAATGTTTTCCTTTTTTTAACAGGCGAAAGATGCGTTATACATGCGTCTTTCGCCTGCTGTTTTTTTGTAACCTTTATATTTTTTTTGTAGCAGATATAACATAACTATACGAAATTAATAGCATTAGCTCTTAATTGATAAAAAAATATCAATTTTTCCGGTTCTGGAATTGACTAAATAGTGCTATAGCGGTATAATACCGGCCTTATTCTGCTGCTTTGCAAGGAAGCATGGGGTATAGCAGAATATAGTCAAAATAAGAAATAAGAGCCCCTTCCGGGCGTGTAGCTCGGAAGTGATTGTCAGATAAGAAGATACAGGAAATAAGATGAAAGTAAAACCGTTTTGTGCCTACCGTTTCGATGGCAATGTTACTCATGATGCAGGGGCTTGTATCGCTCCGCCTTATGATGTAATTGACAAAGATCAGCAGGAAGAGCTTTATCAGCGCAATCCTTATAATATAGTTCGCATCATGTGCGGCAAGCAATACGACACCGACAATGCCAACAGCAATGTCTATACTCGTGCTGCGGCCCATCTGGCAGACTTCCTGAGTGATGGCGCTCTGGCCCAGGACAAAACTGAATCATTCTATGTCTATTCTCAGCTTTTTACCGTTAATGGCGAAAGTTATCGCCGGACCGGCTTTATCGGGCTGGGAGAATTACAGGAATACGGCGGAAATATAAAGCCGCACGAAAAGACTCTGGCAGGCCCAAAAGCTGACCGACTGAACCTGATGCGGGCAACCGGCATACAGGAAGGTCAGATATTCATGCTCTACTCTGACCCGGAAAAGACTATCGATGCTATTCTGGCCAGAGCATGCAATGGTACAGCAGTGCTCAAGGGTACTGACGATGACGGCGTGGTTCACGAGCTTTATACCATCACCGACCCTACCGACATTAAGACCATGCAGACCACACTGGAACAGAAGAATGTTTTCATCGCTGATGGCCACCATCGCTATGAGACTTCGCTTAACTTCATGAATGAGAGTAAGCTGGAATCTACCAAATATTGCATGATGACTTTTGTCAACACTCATAACGAAGGTCTGGTAGTATTGCCAACCCACCGCTTGATCCGCGATGTGAAAAATTTCGATGCCGGCAAACTCATGACCGCTATGAGCAATGACTTCGATATCGCCCGCATGGACTACAGCGACATTGTTGACAAAAAGAACAAACTCAAAGATGTTATCGATGCCATGAAGATCGAGCTGGAAACTGGTAATCACGCCTTTGGTATGTACTTCAATGATGGTGCTTTCTATATCGCCACACTCAAAGATGTCGCGATCATGGACGATCTGGCCCCGGAAAACGGTAAGGCATGGCGTAATCTGGATGTATCAATTCTGCATAAGGCGATACTTGAGCAGCATCTGGGCATAGACCAGGCGGCTCTGGAAGCTGAGAGTAATGTAGATTATATCAAGGACCTGGGCGATGCCGTTATGTATGCTATCGACAAGGTTGATCGCGGCGAATCGCAAGGGCTCTTCCTGATGAATACCGTACCGCCTTCATCTGTTGAAGATGTTGCCGCCACCGGCGAAAAAATGCCGCAAAAATCAACTTTCTTCTACCCGAAAATATTCTCAGGTTTGACAGTTAATAAAGTTAGATAAAATTGAGACGCATAATCATGCGTCTCTACATAAACCATATAAACTAATTTACCAACAAGGAGACATCAGAAATGACAAGAGCGCATAATTTTTATGCCGGGCCTTCTGCGATACCCGCTGAAGTTCTACAGGAAGCCGCCCAGGAAATGCTGGATTATAAGGGCACTGGAACAAGTATCATGGAGACCTCGCATCGCTCGTCGGACTTTGATGCCGTACATAACGAGGCGATCAATCTGGTCAAGGAACTCATGGGCCTGGGCGACGATTTCGAAGTGCTCATGCTGCAAGGTGGAGCCAGCACCCAGTTCGCCCTGATACCAATGAACTTCCTCTCCTCTGACGCTTCTGCTGACTATATCAACACCGGCACATGGAGCAAAAAGGCGATCAAAGAAGCCAAACTGTTCGGCAAAGTCAATATTGCGGCCAATACCGAGCTGGAAGGCGGAGTATTCCGCGCTATACCCAAACAGGCCGACCTCAAACTCGACCCCAAGGCTGTTTATTGCCATATAACCTCGAACAACACCATTTACGGTACTCAGTGGAGCCAGTTCCCCAATACCGGCAATGTCCCTCTCGTAGGCGATATGTCCAGCGATATTATGTCACGAGTATTTGACCCTAAGCCTTTCGGCCTGATCTACGCAGGCGCCCAGAAGAACCTCGGTCCTTCAGGTCTGGCTCTGGTAATTATACGCAAAGATATGGTTGCTAAGATCAAGAGCGGCCTGCCAACAATGTTCAACTATAAGACTCATATCGATGAGAATTCTCTTTACAATACCCCGCCAAGTTTCGGCGTTTACATGATGGGCAAAGTTCTCAAGTGGGTCAAGGCTAACGGCGGCGTAGCAGGCATGGAAAAGATCAATAACCAGAAGGCAGCAACCCTCTATAGTGCTATCGATAACTCTAATGGCTTCTATACCAATGTTATCGCTAAAGAAGATCGTTCCAGAATGAATATCGTTTTCAACCTGAAAACCGAAGAACTCGAAAAAGAATTCCTCAAACTGGCCAAGAGCAATAATATGCTCGGTCTGGCCGGTCACCGCAGTATTGGCGGTGTACGCGCCTCTATCTACAATGCCGTTTCTCAGAACAGCGTTAACGCTCTGTGCGACCTCATGAAAGATTTCGCCAGCAAAAAGAGCTGATCAATAAATCAGACTCTTTAATACAATACACCAGGCCGTAGCTCAACCAGCTACGGCCTTTTTTATTCCACTCTCGACCTGAAACCCACCTTCTGGCGTATATTATTATGATGGCATTGTCCTGGCCCTCATGCTATATTAATAGTAACTATTAACGGCTACGAAAGAAAGAAAGGTCAATAATGAGAGGAAATAGTATCAATACAAATCCAATGGCGAACACAGGTTCAGACCTTAATTCCCGCCTGCGGCCCTCGTTTTATTTAACTGCTCTTTTTATTTCTGCCTTTCTGATATCTGCTCCCATCACTGCCAACTGTCAACAACCAGAGCCTGATACCCCAAATCTCAACCAAAACTCAGAACCCAACCAGATCGACAATATCTACACACTTAATACCGAAGGAAAAACCTTCTTGCTCGACCTTGACTCAGGAATGATATTATCACCCACAGAATCACTTTCCGGACATACCAATGCCAGTGATATCTTATCTGACGCTATTAAAAATGGCTTCGATCTGATAAACGGCATTTCTGTTTCAGACCCGGCTATTAAGCCATATCTCGGGCCAACTGCTCTAAACTGCTCTGTTACCCCCTTAGATAACAGTAATTGGACGGCCCAAAATATAACTATCAGCACCAAAAAACTAATCAGTACAACGCAATACACCCCATTGCAATCGGAGAATGGGCCTGCCACCTATCTTATTACTACCGCCGATTTGAATTTCTTCATGCTGCAAGTAACCACACTGAGCCCGGAACAAACCAATTCCAGAATTGAATACAAGTTCCTCATTAAAGATAAGTCATCAGCTTCTGGATTTACTGCTAACACTACTCCAACAGATGAGCTGGTATTAATAACAGCTAACAGTAACTCCGAATTAATCGATACTATAGATTTACCTGGCCTGCCCGGCGGCATACCCGTTTATAACATGCCCGGCAATAATAACCTGAAAACGCAGCTCAGTAAAGCAATGAAGCAATCAGATTTCAATAATAACATTAAAATGCCACAGGCAAAAGGGCAATGGACCGTCCGTTTTGTTGACACCGCCAATGATGTCTATATTGGCGAACCTATGACCGATTATTTCTGGGACCACTGGTATTACTACCCCAACCACGAACTATACGAAAGAAGCAGAGATTACTTCTATGGCTCGGGCGACTATAAGAGACTTGAAGTCAAATACGAGATTAAACTGGAAGATTAGACAGGTCGAGTTTTCAGGGGTTTTATGCTGATTTACACACAGGATTCGGGTAATTACTCATTGAAACTGGAAAAAACTGTCGATAAAACATTTATGAAATATAAAGGTGGATACAATATAAGGTTAAGCAATCCCCCGACAGGTAATGTCTTAGCTTTGCCAACCCCGGAACAACTGTTCCTCACCCGTCATATAGCAGACATTTATTTCGATGAGCTTATGGTTAGCCCAGATGAAAAAGTCGATCAGGGACAGGCTCTCGCCAGATGCAATAAAGGCCCCCTTAACATGCACGCACCAATGGCTGGAACGGTTAAATATATAACCGACAACCAGATCATTCTCGGGCAACTAAACAGTAACACTGCTCCCACTAAAGTTACTCCGGGCAGTACGCAGGATACTATCTTCTCCTCTGGCTGTTTTATACATATAAATGAGGTCTATTCGGGGAAAATACCTGCAAAAGATTCTATCCCACAGGCAATATTCGTCCGGATCGCCAATCTCGACAACTATGTTATGGCCAGTGAGATCGAACTTATGGGCTCGCTTCAGGAATTTTGCTCAGGCCTGAAATTACTCGCAGACATTAGCAAAGACACAATACTACATGTCGTAGTAACTAAAAAACAGGCCGTTTTAGCCAAGAAGATAAAAAACGATACCGCTGATATCAGTAATATTGAATTGGTGACTATTCCTCCCCGTTACGGTCTTGATAACACCCGCTTAATTGCTGACCGCTGGGGCTATCGGGCCGACCAGCATATCTGGTCAATTTCACCACAAGGCATATTCGCCCTTGCCAGAGCTGTTAACCAGGGAGAGAAAACCACCTATACTTATATGTCTGTCAGCGGCCCGGCAGTGAACAGACCCCAATATTATAAAGTGCCCCTGGGCTACCCGATTGCCGACCTCTTAAAAGCCAGTGAGGTTAAAGATTGCCCGGTAAGAGTGATAAATGGCGGAGTAATGAGCGGCATTGAATTAGCCGCCGATCAAACAGGTGTAACCGGCGATATTGCCGGGCTTACGGTATTAGAAAACAATTCTGCACGAAAATTATTGAAATTCGCCCGATTCGGACTTGATGACAGGCGTTTTGAAGACTTTTTCACTACTGACATGCAGGGTGAAGTCAGAGCTTGTGTCTCGTGTGGATATTGCCAGTCAGTCTGCCCGGCAGGACTGCTGCCCGACTATCTGCATAAACTACTTTACTGCAATGATCTGGATCGGGCACAGTCAGCCGGACTCAATAAATGCGTGCATTGCGGTCTCTGCTCATTTATCTGCGTATCGAAGATAGAACTTACCGAACAATTTATAAAAGGCCAGGCCCAACTTAAAGCAGAACAACATAAATCCTCTGAGGGCCAGGCATGAAATTCATACACGACATTTTCGATTCATTAAGGCCGGCTTTTGCAGATAATCGCAAACTGAGCAAATTAAAACCTCTTTTTGACGCTACTGAGAACTTCTTCTTCTCTGCCGGACTGACAACTTCAACTGGACCACATGTCCGCCATTCGATGGATATTAAACGCTTCATGTCGATGGTCATTGTTGCCCTGATACCCTGCGTTCTGGCGGGGTTTTACCTGTTCGGCTGGCGGATTATCCCCATAATCATTACTTCTTATCTGGTTGGCGGCTTAGTAGAGGTATTGGTCGCCTGCCTGCGTAAAGAAGAGATAAACGAAGGCTTCCTGGTAACTGGTTTGCTCTTCCCACTGACACTGCCGCCTGACACCCCCTTATGGATTGTCGCTATCGGTGTAGCTTTCGGAGTATTCTTCGGCAAAGAGATTTTCGGCGGTACAGGCCGCAACCTGTTCAACCCGGCGATAACCGGTCGATGCTTTGTCGCCCTGGCCTACCCAACTCACATGTCCGGCTGGATAGAACCGGGCAGCTCTGTTTTTGGCCGCATATTCGACTTCTGGCCATTCAGTATGCTCTGGGGAGCGACAGCACCAGAAGCGGTTACCTCAGCTACACCACTACTGGCAGTAAAAACCGGTCAGCAACCCGAATGGCTCGATTTGTTCATCGGTAATTCCACTGGCTGCATAGGTGAGACTTCAACTCTTGCAATAATCATAGGAGCTGTAATATTACTGGCATTTAAAATTGCCAACTGGCGGGCAATGCTCGCAACCTTAGTCTCATTTTTTGCCCTGGCTGCGATCATGCACTATTTCCAGCCGCAGAGATTCGCCTCTGCATGGTTCCACCTGCTCGCTGGCGGCATAATGTTCGGGGCTGTTTTCATGGTCACAGACCCGGTAACCGGGCCGGCAACTAATATCGGCAAATATATATATGGCACTCTCATCGGAGTTATTACTATACTAATTCGCAACCTCGGCGGCTATGCCGAAGGTATGATGTTCGCTATCTTACTGGGCAACACAGCCGCACCACTGATAGACTATATGGTAATAAAGGTTTATAACAGGCAATTCATCCAGGAAGGGCGGACATGAAAAACAATATCAGAATTAAGTTAATTATAAACAGTAACAATGGGTGATAGTAATGCATTTATTTTTTATAGATGAATCTGGAACAGTACCCCCACCAGGCAAGATAAATACAAGGTATTTTGTACTTTCTGGCACAATAATACCTTCTGGTATCTGGCATCAGCTCAAGAAAGACTTCGAGCTGATAAAAAAGAAATATTCAATTAATGGCGAGATAAAATGGCGTTTTTTTTCACCCACCAATAAAGATTTGGATAACCATCTCAGTGGCATAGATTTTCCCACTCGATGCGAGTTTCGTGATGAACTTTTTAAGATGATTAGCAGATATAAATCGATTAGAATGATACATGCTTATTCAGATGTATCGGAGGCCTATCAGAAAGAATATATTACCCATCAAGATGATATATATTGGCACTGCTACAAAGCACTAGTGGAAAGATACCAATACTATCTTCAGGATAAGTCGAGAGATACTGGCCAGCAAATTACAGGATTGGTTATTTGTGACCACAGAGAAAGGTCACAGGACAGACGCCTGAGACATTTACATCATAATATGCTGGAAAATAACAGGTATTTTTTCAGTAATTACGGTAATCTTATAGAAACAGTATTTTTTGCACCTTCTGAATTAAGTTTGGGAATACAGCTTTCCGACATAGTAGCAGGCAGTTTTTTCAGGAAAATCGAAAAAAACGATAGCCGGACATACGACATAATCAAAGATTGCATAAGAAGTTCACAAAGCGGCAAAATTGACGGGTATGGGATAGTAAAAGTGCCTAAAACCTGACATTACAATTATATAGGTGTGAAAAAAAAAGACGCTGAGTCAGGGTTGACCCCAAGCCTGCAATTCGACGCAGTCTCAGCGTAAAATAAATGTACCCCATAGAAGTGTATTTGTCAATTAATTTCGTTTTTTTAATAAAATGTAAGCAAATATAGAAAATTGACATACTCCGACTTTAATGGGTATAACTAATTATGAAAAACGGATTTATGACACATAACAGACATATT